>CAYWMH010000004.1:2975-26148 GCA_964459315.1 uncultured Verrucomicrobiota bacterium | reverse complement strand
GTTCCGAATGCAGATGAGCGTGCCGGAACTGATCGACCTCCGGCATGAGCCGCGGTACATTCTTGACCAGTACGGCCCCGACGCGACGAAGGTTGGCAAGTACGCGTACAACTGCCTGCTCGCCCGACGGCTGGCGGAACGCGGCGTACGCTTCATCCAGCTTTACCACCGTGGCTGGGATGCCCACAACAATGCCCCCAAACAGGTGCCGGCCCAGTGCCGCGACACCGACCGGCCCACCGCCGCGCTGCTGTGTGACCTCAAGCAGCGCGGTATGCTCGACGACACGCTCGTCATTTGGGGCGGCGAGTTCGGCCGCACCGTTTATTGCCAGGGCAAACTGACTCGAGAGGTTTACGGACGTGACCATCACCCAAACTGCTTCACCTACTGGCTCGCCGGCGGCGGCGTGCGCGGCGGCGTCACCCACGGCGAAACGGACGACTACAGCGTGAACGTCACCGAGAACCCGGTGCACGTGCACGACCTTCAGGCCACCATCCTGCACCAGCTAGGCATTGACCACGAGCGCCTGACCTTCCGCCATCAGGGCCGCTACTACCGGCTCACGGACATCCACGGCAAGGTGGCGCACGAAATCCTAACGTGATGGAATCCGATCGTGCCGCCAAGTTTTCACCTAACAATCCAATAACCTTGATTCGATATACGCTCTTTTTGTTTTTCTCTTTCACAGCCACCGGGGCGGAGAAATTGAAGGTGCTGAATTACAATGTGTTCAACAGCCATCGCCACGGCAAAAGCTACGAGGCCGCAGTGAAGTGGGTAAACACGGTGAAACCGGACATTGCCGGTTGGCAGGAATTGGTCGGATGGAACGAAACCAAGCTGAAGAAGTTGTCGAACGACTGGCATCATCCCCATGCGGCAGCACTGAAGAGTGGCGGGTACAACATCGGGCTGACAAGTCGCACACCGATCGAGGTTGTTGCGCGGCACCAAAAGGGGTTCTGGCATGGGTATTTACACTGCCGTACGGCAGGGTTGGATGTGATCGTGTGCCATCTCTGGCCGGGCGGGGTGCGTCAGCAGATGAGCGAGGCGAACCAATTGCATGCCCTTGTCACCAAGCTACACAAGGAGGGCCACGAGGTGATATTGATGGGCGACTTCAACGCGCACGCGTCCAGCGACAAAGCGTGGCTAGACAATCAGCAGCCGTTGCTGGGTCGGCGCTCGCCGGGCGATGCGAAGAAACGCCCGGAGGACCGATTTATCGTCAACGGCAAATACACATTCCCGATCATGAACCGCATTTTCCAGGCGCCGCTGCACGATGTGGTGCGGGTACAGTTCGACACAAAATACCCGAAACCTACTCTCGAACAGAGCCTGATGCTCGACTCATTCCCCACGCGTGTGTTGAAGCATGTCAGGACGGTGGAGTTGCAGCGCGGATTTCTGGAGCGTATCGATTTCATCCTCACCACTCCCAACTTGGCCAAGCGCTGTGTTTCGGCCAAAGTCGCCCGCGAGCCTGCGGTGCTGGAAACCATCAGTGACCATTATCCGGTTATCGCAGTTTTCGAAAGATAAACACACACATTCTAACAGGCATCCTCACGCTTGGGCTGTTTTAACAGCACTCGTGGAACTAACGCGGCCTGCCGATGCACCCGGCGATGCGGCGGTTTTTGGACAAGACGATCACCGAATTTCACCTTTGCCCGTTCATCGTGGCGAAGATCACATTCAAATGGCAGTGATTGTCAAGGAGCAGGATTTGCTGCTCGTCCGCACAGACAAAGTCCTGAAAAAGCTTCCCGGTTTTACAAAAAATATTTTTCATATCTCGGGGAAAGAAAGAAGTCGAACGAGTTTGCGGTTCTTTCGACGAAAGCTTGGTGTTAGGTTGACGCCGATGAGGCACGTTTTCTTTTTCCTGTTGCTTGCTTCCGGTGCATCGGCCGCAAAGCGACCGAATATTCTGTTTCTGTTTTCGGATGACCACGCTGTGAAAGCAATCTCTGCCTATGGCGGGCCATTGGCGAAGGTGGCACCAACACCTCACATCGATCGCTTGGCCAAGGAGGGAGCGGTGTTTCTGAATTCGTTCTGTGCCAACTCCATCTGCGGGCCATCGCGGGCAACGATCCTGACCGGTAAGCACAGCCACAAGAACGGCTTCATGCGCAACGGGAACAAGTTCAATCCTGATCAGTGGACCGTAGCCAAGGAACTTCAGAAGAGCGGCTATCACACGGCGGTGATTGGCAAGTGGCACCTGAACACCACGCCCCAGGGATTTGACCACTGGGAGGTGCTGCCGGGACAGGGCAGCTATTATAATCCGGTCTTCATTCAGCAGGACAATTCGCGCAAACGCTTCGAGGGATACGCGACCGACCTCACCACGGACAAAGCGATCGCGTGGCTTGAGAGCCGCAAGGGTGAGGCGAAACAGAAACCGTTCTTCCTGATGTGCCAGCACAAGGCACCGCACCGTACCTTTGCTCCGGCGCTGCGACATTTGGGGGTGTTTGATGACGTGGTGATTCCGGAGCCGGAGACATTGTTTGATGATTACAAAAACCGCAGCGCCACGCTGGCCGGCAATGAGATGGAAATCGACCGTCACTTTGACTGGGCGTACGACGCCAAGGTGCGCAAGGACGAACGCGGCGAGGTGAAACTGCCCAAGCCGGATCGCTACGGCACGCCGGAGTACAACCGCATGACGCCCGCTCAAAAGGCCAAGTGGGACGCGCACTTCGGGCCGCGCAACAAGGCCTTTCTCAAGAAATTTGCCAGCAGCAAAATGAACCACAAGGAACTCGTACGCTGGAAATACCGCCGCTACATGCGTAACTATCTCGGCACCGTGAAGGCCGTGGACGAAAGCGTCGGCCGCATGCTCAAGTATCTCGACGACAACGGCCTGTCGAATAACACGATCGTCATTTACTCGTCCGACCAAGGCTTCTTCCTCGGCGAACACGGTTGGTACGACAAGCGCTGGATGTTTGAGGAATCCTTCCGCATGCCCTTCGTCGTGCGCTGGCCAGGCGTGATTGCACCCGATTCCAAGCCGGAACAGTTGATTCAAAACATCGACTACGCGCCAACCTTTCTTGATGCCGCTGGTCTAAAGACGCCCGCCGAGGTACAGGGCCGCTCACTTTTGCCACTCTTCAAGGGCCAGACCAAGGACTGGCGCAAGTCATTGTACTATTCCTACTATGAATACGGCGAACACCGAGTGCCTCAGCACTTCGGCGTGCGCACCGCATATCACAAACTGATCTACTTCCCCAAAGGTGACGAGTGGAACCTGTTTGATCTGCAAAAGGATCCCAACGAAATGCGCAGCGTCCACGCCGACTCAGCCTACGCCACCAAGCGCGCGGAGTTAACTCAGGAATTTCACCGCCTGCGCGAGCAATTCAACGCGCCTGCCATTGAAAAATAGCGAATTGCGCTTGGCCAAGCGTGATAATCACGACTCTGGCTCTTCGGGCTCTGTGCGCTCGAAGTCGGTGGAGAGACTCTCCATCCGGAACTGGTAGGTCTTCCACACGATGCGAGCGTCAAAGTGGGCATTCACTTTTTCGTCGACCCACGTGTTCTTGGCCAAGCGCTTTTGCGTGACAGCAATATCGATAGTCTTGATCGCCCCTGCAAGTCCTCCAAGGAAATTCACCGGTTTGAGCAGTCTAGTGCTGAGTTGTGAAATCTGAAACTCCTCCTTGTCTACCCATATCCGGGTGTCCAACTGATCCATGATCCGGTTCACCATTCGGCTTTTATGTTTGTATTTTTTATTCGGTTTGAGGGAGATAACATAGGCATCACGGCCGTTCACCTTCTCCTCCCCAACCAGCCTCGGCGCGAACTTGTCCTCGAACAGATCGACGTTTCGCGTGATCAAATTCTCATTGCGCTTTTTCGGGTCGCTCCCCTTACGTTTGTTGAGGTAGCGGCGCTGGCGTTCCTGATGTTTTTTGTACTCGCGATAACGCTCCCTCTTCGAGGCTGGGCGACCGTTGACCTTGCGCAATTCTTGATCGCGATTGTCTGTGTAGGCACGGTAAGTCTTACTGTTTTGCTCGACGACATTGCCCTTGGCATCAAATTCGTCAAACGATGCCTTGCGGTAAAACTTGAAAACGACATCAGCCTGCCCTTCTTTCTTGGAGGCTTCGCGAGTACGTTCAATGATCTGCTCCACGGTCAGGCCGTCCGAGAACGGAGCGGTTTTCTCAGCGGCATAACTCGCTTGACCAAGCAGTGAAAAGGCTAACAACGCTTGGCCAAGCACGTAATTGAATCGAACTAAAACCAGTCGCATCAGATCGTTGATGAACCAGCGAGGGCTTCGCGTCGTATCAATTTTTTTCATTTGTTTTTAACCTGTAGAATAAGCGGGTTGGACACGATGCCCTTCTCGGGGCTGGCCTTGATATGGAAGTGCGCCGTGGTTTCCGGCACCCAGTCGTCGGCGGTGATGAAGAATTCCCGCTCGGTTTGTCCTTCGACGATCAGCAACCCGTTCAGCCCAATATTGTCGACGTAGACGCCGTGCGGAAGGTTGCGGCCCGCATCGTGACCGCCCAACTCAATGCGCCCGTTGAATCCGTTGCGCTCTACCTTCACCCGGGCAGAGATGGTTTCACCGGGAGCAATGGTGAATTCCAACGGCTCGGCGAACGTTCCGGTCTCAACGGCGCCGCTGGTGTTGCTGGTAACCTGCACAAGCAGCTTCGGTTTTTCGAGCGGCTTGACGTTGGTTAGTTTGCCGATTTCACGACTGACTTTTTTGCCGCGAACGGTCGCCGTGGCGGTGACGGTCACGAAATCATTCTCAGGTATCGCAGCATCGGCATCCGCGTAGATCGAGCCGAACCCCCGTTGTTGTTCCGCCTGGACGATGATCGGTGTGCTGACATGAAACCCGGCGGGTACACCACTGATGTCTAGCCGGATGGGGCCGTCAAAATTGTCAATCCGCTCGACGCTGAAATTAAATTCACGGCCACTCCCCCTTGGCACACCGTCAGAGAAGCCACCGATGCTGACCTTGAAATCCGGTTGGCGCGGTCTAACAGTGAGCGTGTACTTGAAGTCGCCACCCTGGAATCCGCGCACATCACTGACCCTAGCCAGGTAATCGCCGTCCGCCGGGGCAGTGAAAGTGAGTTTGGAGTCGCGACCCAGTCGCCGCTGGCTTTCGTCGTCGTTTTGGTAATAGACAGGGAATGTCGGCAAGCCGTTGGCGATCTCCGGTTCGCCCTTGCCCAAGGGCTGGACAATGTAGGCCGGTTGGCCAAGCGGATGTGCCAGCGGTGTGGTGTCAAAGTACCCGTGGCGGTTGCCGTTGCCTGGGTAGACGATGTAGCCGCTGTCCGGTCCACGCGGGTATAGCCAGAGCTTGACGACCTCGCCGTTTACGTAGAGCAACTGGTTGAGCGTCATCTCATCCCATTTGAACAGGCGAAAATCGTTGGAAGTGTTGGAATCCTTGCCACGGAAGGTAAGCCAACTTTCGCGGACGGCCTTAAGACGAACACGCTCAATCGGTTTTCCGTCGGCATCTAGAATCTCGATTTTTGTGTCGATTGGCGACTTACTACGTGCGGCGTTGGTCTCAAGCACCCACTCCTCACCAGCCTTGGCTTGGAAACGGAACAGATCGGCATCGATGCCTTTCTGACTGTGAATCGTTCCGGACACGACAGCGGGCAACATGATCGGCATGGCGTTCCCCGGAAGGTTGTTTGGTTCCTTTTCAGCCGATTCAACCAGCTTGGTCTCAGTCGGCTCAATCGGCTTGGTTTTGTCTTCGAACTTAGCCAGTTGATCGGTGCGCTTGGCCAAGCGGAGTTCGATTTTTTCAGTTGAGCCGTCCATTCGGCCGACATGCAGGGCTTGGCCATCGGCGCTGAACACCAGCGCCGAGACCACATCTGGTTGGCTGCCGATTGTTTGCAATGGATCGAGTCCGGGGAGCGACCACACTTTGACCGTCTGGTCTGCCGAAGCGGTAGCCAAAAGCATGCCGTCCGGGGCGATGGCCAGATCGGTGATCTCGTCCTCGTGAGCAAACCGCACCCGCACGAGCGGGTTGATCCCCGACTGGTCGCCGCTTACCCAGCGCCACAGCCGAACTTGTTTGTCCGCCCCACCGGCGAGGACAAAACGGCTGTCGGGAGTGAAGGCGGTGAGAAACTGTTCGCCAGTCGGTTGACCGAACGTGTCGAGGCGTTGACCGTCGGTTGTGTTCCAGAGTTTGACGGATGAGTCGCCACCGGCGCTGGCAAGAACTCGTCCGTCCGGGCTGAATGCGATTCTGTAAACGGCGCCATTGTGGCCCTTTAGAGTGCGGAGCCGTTCGCCGGTAATGGGCTTCCAAATTTGGATGAGTCGGTCGTACCCAGCCGTGGCAAGTTGACTTCCGTCAGGTGAAAAGGCGATTCCGTAAAGTGCATCGCGATGTCCATCTGAATAATCGCGGATTTTTTTGCCGGTCTCGAGATTGAACAATGTGGCGATACCGTTGAGTCCCGGAGTACCCCCTGCAACAGCCAAAAATTTGTTGTCAGAGGAAATCGCAATGGCATTTACCTTGCCGGAAATTCCGCTGAATGATTTATCTCCAAACTCCACCCTGCCGTAACGGCCGACCGCCAGTTGCCCATTTTTGCTGACAGCCATTGCAGTGACTGGGCTTAGGGCATTGCCAGCGGGTTGAATCTTCGGCACTGTCAAATTGGCGATGATCGACCAATCGTCAGAAGGTGGTTTTGCTCCCTGATCGATCCACCTCAAAAGCGTATCAACCTGTCCCGAAGCGGGCTGAGGTTCCTTGCGAGGAGGCATGTGAGGCTTCGCCTGCTTCGTTATGAGCTTAGCCAACAGTGATCCGGCACGATCGCCAGGCTTGATCGGCGTTCCATTTTCCCCGCCCTTCAACAGCAGTTGATATGTCTCGACTGAGAGTTCGCCATCAAGATCATCGTTATTGTGGCAGCCAACGCAGTACTCTCGGAGGATGGGTGCGACGTCACGGTGAAAATCAACAGTCTCCCCAAGCATCGGGACAGCCAAGATGATGAGAAATAGTGTATTCAGAAATTTCATCACTCAGTGCTGGAACAGAAACTCGCGGCTGGTCATCAGCGCCCAGAACAAATCCTCGATAGCAGCCCGGCGTTCCGTCTTTGGTGTGGCATCAAACATCACGGTAAGTCGTTTTCGTTCACCATCGCTCGGTAGGCGAGAGAGACAGAGCAGGTAGGTTTCCTCAATGATCTCCTCGTCGGTCTGGGGGATCATGACATTTATGCAGCTCTGTTCACTCCGAAGGTTGCTGTTGAGCGTGTCGCCGTTGGAGAGGTGGAGTACCTGCACCATGCTTGGCTTGTTAGAGCGTTCGCACTCGCAGGTGATCTCTCGTTCATTACGGCCAAATGTCTTGAGAAAATAGGATGTCACAGCGGAGTCAAACAACTGCAGCGCCCGGGTTCCATGACGGTAAAAGTTCGTCCCCTCCGTGCTGCCATCAGCAAGTGTGATCTTGTCGTACTTCGGCGAAATGCGGGTGACCGAGGTGATAGCGTCTTGCAGGACTTCCGCCATCAACCGACGCGGGTAGTAGCGTGAATAATATTTTTGATCCTCCATGTTTTCCGGGAGCGGCTCGCTGGTGCGCTGATAGGTTTCGCTCTGCAAAATGAGCCGCATGAGTGCCTTGAGATCGTAGCGATTCTCAACGAGATGCGCTGAGATTGCCTCAAGCAACGGCTCGTTCGAGGCCGGGTTGGAGACGCGCAGGTCGTCCACCGGTTCCACGATGCCGCGCCCGAAAAAGTTGGCCCAGACGCGGTTGGCGATGGATCGGGTGAAGTAGGGGTTGTCAGGAGAAGTCAACCATGAGGCCAACACTTCACGCCGGTCTTCAGCGGAGTCGCTTTCGATTGCTTGGCCGTCGAGCGGTGCCGGGGGTAGCGGCCTGCCAGTGCGCGGTTGTATCAAGTCTCCGCGATCAGCGATGAAAAGCGTCCGCGCTCCGTTGCCGCTGCGGGCGTCGCCGCCCCAGCCCTTGGCCCGTACTCGCGCGAACAGGTTGGCGAATGAGTAATACTGGTCGTTAGTCCATTTTTCCAACGGATGATTGTGGCACTTAGCGCAATTGATCGAAAGGCTCATGAACGCCTGACTGACATTTTCCGCCATTGTCTCGGGATCCTGATGGACGGAGTAAAAATTCGTTGCGCCATTTTTTATTGTGTCACCCTTGGCCGAGACGACCTGCTGGACGAGTTGGTCCCACGGGGTGCCTTTTTCCATCTCGCCACGCAACCATTGGTAGTAGGACTTGAGCGCGTCAGGACGGAGTTTGCGACCGCTGATCAGAAACAGGTCTGAAAGGCGATAGGTCCAATAGTCGACAAACTCGGGCTGGGCGAGAAGCGACTCGATCAACGCGTCACGCTTGGTCTCCGAAGTGTCAGCCAAAAACGCACGGGTGACCTCGGGAGTCGGGAGCATTCCAAGGATGTCGAGGTGGATCCGCCGGATGAATTCGCTGTCGGAACTTCTGGGCGAAGGCTTGAGATTGAGCCGGCGTAACTGTCCAAGAACGGCTTCGTCTATGACGTTGCGGCGTGGCGCTTTGCTGTAAACCTCGTCCGGGATGGCACTTGGCCAAGGGGAAGTGATGCGGGCCAACGCGATTTGCCCTGAGTACCAGGCGGTGATGGCGCCTTCACCGTGGCCGATGACCTTGGCCAAACCGGTGGCTTCGTCGACCTCGGCCACGGTCGCGTCAGTCGAGGCGAACCGCGCCCAACGGGTGACATCTCGTTCGGTACCGTCACTGAAAAACGCACGGACACTCAGCTGCTGCACCTGGTCTTTTTTCAATTGGGACAGAACAGGAGTCAACTCGACATGCTCAATTTTCGGATCGTTGTCGCTTGGGCCGGGCGCGCCCTGTTGGATCCAGCGTGTGAGGATCCGGTACGCTTCGGAGTTTTCGTGTACCACCTTGCCGCCCTTGTGCCGGACTGCAGCCGTTGGCTTGGTGACGAACAGGCTGCTTGCAGGGGCCGAGAACTCGATGCGCCGACCCCGGTTCTCCCGGGTGATGTTGTAATGGTCAGTGGCCGGATCGTAAGCGTTAAGACTGAGCCGAAATCCCCCCTTACCGGCTAACGCGCCATGGCATCCGCCGCCATTGCAACCAATCTTCGACAACACCGGCAACACATCGTGCCGAAAACTCAATTTTTGCTCGTCATCGGCAGCCACCGGAAGGGCGAATGCGATGAGCAGTAGCGCTTGGCCAAGTGCGATCCGAACTCTCACGCAAACAGTTCCTTGATGGGGTCGTTGCCAAAATCGACCAGCGGGAACGGGCGTCCGCTTGGCCCAGGCAGGGTAGCCTTGGGATTGAAGCCAAGGCTGTGAAAGATTGTCGCCACAACGTCGCCGGGCTCGACTGGCCGCTCGGCCGGGAAACCGCCAATGGGATCACTCTTGCCGACCACACGTCCACCCTTCACGCCGCCGCCCGCAAATGAGCAGGTAAAGCATTGTGGCCAGTGATCACGTCCGCCTGCCGGGTTTACCTTGGGTGTGCGACCGAACTCTGACAGCGTGGTCACCATCGTGTCATCCAGCAGTCCCCGCTGATGCAGATCCTCGATCAATGCGCTGTATCCCTGGTCGTACATCGGGGCGACCTGTTCCTTCATCTGCTTGACGGAGATGAACGGCTTGGAGCCGTGGATGTCCCAAGAGAGCTGGTCGAATACTGTCAGGAAACTGTTGATTGTGACCATGCGGACGCCGTTCTCGACCAGTCGCCGCGCGAGCAGGCAGCATTGGCCAAAGCGGTTCATGCCGTAGCGCTCGCGCACGGCTGGTTTCTCTTTCGTAATGTCAAAAGCAGCGCGAGCCTGTTCACTCGTCATCATGCGGAAGGCGGAGTGGAAGCTGTCATTAAGCAGGCGTGCGTCTTCGCTAGCTTCAAAATTCTTAACAGCACCATCGACAATGTCACGCATCTTGCGACGGCGGTCTAACCGTGCGGCGCCGATTTGATCGGGCGGCAACAGATCGGGCACTTTGAAATTCTTCTGCGCCGGATCAGCGTTTAGGGCAAACGGATCGTGCGCCTTGCCGAGAAAACCGCCGGCCTGACCGTTGGGCAAGTTGCCGCCACCGCGCCCCATCAATTCCGGCAGCACGACAAAGGGTGGAAGGTCGCTCTTCCGGCCAAGCAGGTAACTGGCCACTGCGCCGGCGTGCGGTGTCTGAATACCACCGGAGAAACGTCGGCCAGTCTGCATGATCTGCCAGCCGGCGTCATGCACCGCCGCACCACCGTGGTGAACAGTTCGGACGAGTGAAAACTTGTCTGCAATCTTTGCGTGCAGGGGAAGGATCTCCGAGATGTCGATGTCCGGCGACTTCGTTCGGATTGGTTTAAACGGACCGCGAATCTCTCTGGGCGCATCCGGTTTCATGTCCCAAAGATCAACATGACTGGGTGCGCCGAGGTTAAAGATCATGATGCAGGCGCGGTTGTCGTGCCCGGGCCGGACGGCTCCGGCCTCTTTGGCCGCCAGCAACTGCGGAAGTGACAGCCCGGCCGCACCAAGCGCCCCTACCTGCAGAAACTCTCTGCGTTTCAGGTGACTACCTCCGCAGATGGAGGCCTGTTCTTCAGCCAAAAAATCAAACATAACGCATAAAAACTGGCGATGATCAAACCGTAAAGAGAACCTGCGGCAAACTAACCCCTAACGGCAAGAATAACGACAAAAAAAGATGCCTCGCCCTGCTCAACTTGATTTCTAGTTCTTCAAAGTTGCCGTTCCAAAACCATCAAACCAATATTCCGCGCCAACTCCAATTACACACTATTTGGATGAGTCGCCTGCTAGAATCCACCGAGACTATCTTAATTGTATTGAATTCAGAATCACCACCTCAGACCAAGTGCTTGTCATCAGACTGGTTTTTTTGCAGAAACGCCGCTAAAGACGGCTGGCGATGATTATTTGTTATTAATCCTTTGAGTTTAGAATGGCCATGTAACGAATCAATTCACGTTTGCCTTGATTCGGGCTACCCTTCGGCATCCCTTCTTACCGAAACAAAGAAATAAGAAGATGAAATATATTTGGCTAATTCTCGCCTTGGCGCTAAAGGTTTCCGCAACAGGAAAGCCCAATATCCTTTTCATCGCGGTTGACGATTTGCGACCGTCTATCGGGTGTTATGGCGACACTGTTGCGGTAACCCCGAATCTTGACCGCTTGGCCAAGCGCGGGTTGCGTTTCGGTCAGGCGTATTGCCAGGTAGCCGTCTGCAATCCATCGCGGGCCAGCCTGATGACGGGGCTGCGGCCTGACACGCTTGGGGTCTGGACGCTGCCGATTCATTTCCGCGAAGCCAAGCCCAATGCGGTGACGCTGCCTCAGTGGTTACGCCGACACGGTTACACAGCTGTAGGGCATGGGAAGATTTTCCACAACCCAACCCCCGACCCACAGTCTTGGAGCGAGCCAATCCGGCGCGTCCAATTCCAAAGGGGTTACCCGGAAGGCTGGCAGGCGCGGATACGGGAGGCGCAGGCCAAGCTGCCGGACAACGACTGGCGGAAGAACAATCTCCGTGGCCCGGCCACGGCCGCGCCGAAAGTTCAGGATGACCAACTGGTTGACGGCGCACGAACGAACCTAGCCATCGAGGATCTCCGGCGGCTTGGCCAAGCGGAGAAACCGTTCTTCCTCGCGCTTGGCTTCATCCGGCCACACCTAGCATGGATTGCACCAAAAAAATATTGGGATCTTTACGACCCAAAAATGCTGCCGGTTATCACAGATGGTAAGATAACACCGAACACGCCTCCATACGCCCTATCCAACAGCTACGAGTTGACGCATTATATGGATCTCATCGACTTTCCTAAGCCGTGGGATGATCAACGAGTCACCGACGCGGTGGCACGCCGACTCATGCACGGCTACTATGCCAGCGTGTCGTATGTGGATGCGCAGATTGGACGGCTGTTGGCGGCTCTCGATGAGGAGGGCTTAAATGATAACACCGTGATCGTGCTTTGGAGCGACCACGGTTGGAAACTGGGCGAACACAACGGATGGGGCAAAATGAGCAACTACGAAATCGATACGCGCGTGCCGTTCATCATTGCCGCGTCTAGCCTGAACACCGCCGGGCAATCGACCGACACACCGGTGGAGTTACTTGATATCTTCCCAACTCTCTGTGACCTGGCCGGCATCCCCACGCCGGACTTCGCACAAGGCAAAAGCCTGTTGCCACTACTGAAAAATCCCGCCGCCAAAATCGACCGCGTAGCACACAGCCAATACTACCGCCGACACGACAGCGCCGAGCACATGGGCTACGCCATGCGCACGGCGACCCATCGGTTCGTCGAATGGCGCGAGTTCGGCACCGGAAAAGTGACCGCACGCGAGTTGTATGACCATCGCAATGATCATTCCGAGACGGTGAACCTCATCGACAACGCGCCGGTGAAACTGGTGCAGTCACTCACCGCGCGGCTGCTAAAAACCCACCCGCGCCGGCCGTTGCAAATGGTGCCGGCCGTGCATTCGAATCCCAACCGCGGCCGCCAGTCCGCTACACTGATCATCGCCAACAAAATCGACACGGAAATCCGGGTGTATCCCATCACACCACGCGGTCAACGCAGCCGCCGTCCACACATCGTGAAGCCGAATGCCACGGCAAGGATCGCCGCGAGAATTGGCGGGGTGTTCGTTGTCGAAAGCCGGGACGGCACCATTCACGAGATTCATTCCCCATCGTTCCCGAGCCGAACCATTAACATCAAACGAAAATGAACCGCACACGCACCCTGGCCATCTCGATGGTGCTCCTCACCGGCACTCTCTCGGCCAAGACCAACCCGAACGTCATCGTGATCCTCGGCGATGACATGGGGATCGATTCCGTTTCTGCATTCAATCCAAGAATGGGGCTCAAGACCCCAGCCATTGATCGATTGACGGACGAAGGAATGAGTTTCACAGACGCCCACTCGACGTCCGGCGTCTGTTCGCCCACGCGGTACGGGCTGCTGACGGGCCGTTACAATTGGCGCAGCCGACTTAAGCGCGGCATCGTAGGCAAATGGGAGCGTCCGCTCATCGCCGACTCCCGCCTCACGCTGCCGGAATTGTTCAGGGCCAACGGCTACGCCACGTGCATGATTGGTAAATGGCATCTCGGCTGGCATTGGCCGAAGAAGGGTGGCGGCGTCACGCAGAAACTGGCCGAGATCGACTTCACCCAACCGATCAAGGGCGGGCCGAACAGCCACGGCTTCGACTATTATTACGGCGACGACGTACCCAACTGGCCGCCATATGCGTGGCGGGAGAATGAACGCCTCTTGGGAAGTCTATCGGCACAAATGAAACAAGGCGCGATGGTCGGCGTCAACGCCGGACCGTCGGTGGCAGACTGGGACTTCTCAGCCGTGTTACTCGAGTACGGCAAACGCTGCGCGGATTATGTTCGCGGCCGGAAGGGCAAGGAGCAGCCATTCTTCCTTTATTTCCCAATGCCGTCGCCGCACACGCCGATCGCGCCGGGGGGCAAGTTCAACGGCATCACCGGCATCAGCGAATACGCCGATTTTCTGGTCGAAACAGACTGGGCCGTTGGCGAAATCGTGAAGGCGCTGGACGAAACCGGCCAAGCGGACAACACCGTCGTCATCTTCACCTGCGATAATGGCACCTCGCCCAAGGCGGACTTTGCGCAACTCGACCAAGCCGGGATCCATCTGAACATCAACTGGCGCGGCTGGAAGGCCGATGCCTACGAGGGCGGCCACCGCGTCCCGTTCATCGTTCGCTGGCCCGGCCAAATCAAAGCCAACTCGCGCAGCGACGAGACCATCACGCTCACCGACATCATGGCCACCTGCGCCGACCTCCTCGGCACCGACCTCCCCGTCAACGCCGCCGAGGACAGCGTAAGCCTGTTGCCCGTGTTGCGTGGAGAAAAGCGGGAAAAGCCGTTGCATGAGATTGTGATCCATCACTCCGGAAGCGGCTATTTCGCCATCCGAAAATCACAATGGAAACTACTACTGTGCAGAGGTTCCGGCGGCTGGAGCCCTCCGCGAGAAGCCGAGGCAGCGAAGAAAAAGCTGCCAATGCTCCAGCTTTACGACCTGGCCAGCGACCCAAAGGAAACGGAAAACCTCCAGGCCAAACATCCCGGTAAGGTGGCGGAATTGGCCGGCGACTTGGCCAAGGCGTTTCGCGACGGACGCACCACCCCCGGTCCGCGCCAAAATAACGAAGGTTGGCCCAACACCATCCCCAAGCTAATCGTCGAAAAATTTCCGCAACTCGCCGACCCCAAAATCAAGTCGTAACAATCCGCTTGGCCAAGCCGACGCCCGGGTTAATTACTCCAGAAGGTACGCGATGAGGTCGAGGATTTGCGGTTCGGTGAGCGTGTTCACCGTGCCGGGTGGCATGTTGGAGACATTCAGTTTTTTACGGCTGACAATCAACGCCTTGGCGAAGCTCACCGGGGCCGAGGTCGCCGACAGGCTCCGCAACCGCACCATGCCGTCCGTCTCCTCCTGCGCTTGGCCAAGGTGCGTTGTGCCGTCGCTTAGGGTGAACTGTTCTAGCACGTATGAATCGGCGATAGCCCGGGACGGCTCGAGGATCGACTCCAGCACCTCGCGCGGTTTCATGCGCTTGGCCAAGCCGCTGAGATCCGGCCCGACGCTGCCGCCCCTGCCGTTGAACCGGTGGCATTCCGCGCAGCCGGTTCGTTCGAACGCCCTCCGGCCGGCCGCGATGGATCGCTCCTTCTCCAGCCCGGCCAACGCCGGCTCGAGGTCGGCCATGGTCCAGTTCTTCACAAACACCGCGCTTGGCTTTAGGCCTCCGATCCATTCCCGGAACAAGGCCACCGCTGCGCGGCCGACCGCGCCCGACACCAGCGGCGGCATCTGCCCCCGGCCCCTCTGGCCCAGCCGCTGCAGCAACACCGACCGGTCCGGCGCGCCGGGAGCCACCAGCATGGCGTTGGCGATGCCAAAGGTGTCATGCTGAGGCCGCGCGTCGATCAGGTTCATGGCGTCGCGTGCCGTGCCGAGCTTCAGTTCCATCCTTGAGTTGCCGCCGCCGGAATGAATGTGGCAGGGAGCGCAGTTGATGTGCAGGTACGCCCGCACCCGCTGTTCGGTGTCGTACGCCGGGTCGTACGGATCCACCAGCCTGTCGCCTTGCTGGGGGGGGGGCGCGTTGCGGAAGAACCCGGAATGACCCAGCGTCCGGAATTGATTGTCGCTCACCGGGCCATAGGCATGCTCCCGGTTCAGGTTCATCCCGGTGATGCCGAGGATGTACCCGGCCGCGCGGCCATGGCAGACCATGCAGTCCGCCCTGCTGGGGAAGACCCAGTCCTGCCGCCGAAACCCACCCGGCGAGTGCGAATCCGCCACGCGAAATGTCGCCTTGCCCCCCTCGCGCGGCACCAGTTCCGCGTCGGTCTGCGCCTCGTTCCACCGGTAGGAATAGCCGCTCCATTCCTTCTCTTGGTACAGCAGTATCCGGGTCTCGACGCGGAACGGCCGGGCTTGGCCGCTGGGATGCTCGCGCTGCACTGTCAAGGTCTGCACGAGGGCGGTCCCCTCCGGGAAGGCCCAGGCACCCGTACGGTTGAACCCAACCTGCTGGCCGCCGGGGACGGCCATCGCGCGCTCGGCCGAGGCCCCGTCGTTCCAGGCGGAGGCGACCACCGAGTAACCGATCACGCCGCGGTGCAGCCTGTGTGCCGCCGTGTCAGTGAACAGGCCGGCGTCGCTCAGGCGGGTCGCGAACGCCTGGCGCGAGCGCGTTCGCGGTCGGGGCTTCAGCCGGTAAATCCCGCTGGAATGATCGACCACGAGCACCTCCCCCGCGTGTGTCTCGGCAAACCCGGCAATGGCCAGCGGCGTGTCGGCCAATTCCCGGTGCGACACCACCGCCTGTCCGTCGTGGCGGATGCCCCAGATCTTGCCGGTGCTGTAGTCGCCGTAAAGGTACTGCCCGCGCAATGCCGGCCACTTCGCGCCGTGGTACACCACGCCCCCAGTGAGCGAACGCGCCTCGGAATGCGGATGCTCGGCCGTCGGGAGCGTCAGCGGATGCGGTCCCAGTTTGCGGTTCAGGTAAAACGGGTGGCTCCCCTCGTAGACACTCCAGCCGTAATTCTCACCGGGGCGGACCAGGTGTACCGTCTCCCACAAGTCCTGCCCGTTGTTGCCAACCCACACCTGACCGGTTCGCGCATCCGCGGCGAGCCGCCACGGGTTGCGCAAGCCGTAGGCGAACAACTCCGGGCGCGCACCGGGCAGGTCGATGAACGGGTTGTCCGGCGGAATGGAATACGGCTTGTCCGGCGTGCTTTCGCGAATGTCGATCCGCAGCACCCCGCCGAGCAGATCGTCGAGTGTCTGGCCGGACACCCATCGGTCGGAATCGCTCGTGCCGTCACCGGTCGAAATGTAGAGCATCCCATCGCGCCCGAACGCAAGGCCGCCACCGTCATGCCCGCGGGATTCCCACTCGAGGATGACCTGCTCGGTGTTCAGGTCGATCGTGCCTCCCGAAGCAGGTGGAACAACGACGCGCGAAACCCGGTTTGCCTTGCCACCGCCGAACCGGGCTAGTCGCAGGTTGGTGAACAGATAAAGATAGCCGTTTCGTGCGTAGCCGGGATCGAAACAAAACGAGTAGGCGATGCGCCCGTCCAGTTCCATCAGCCGGCTCTGCTCCGTCACCGTCGGGTCGTCGCGGAACGCCACCAGCCCGGCCGGTTGGCCGTTCGCCCCGTTCAACATCGCGAACAGCCGTTTACTCCCCGGCTCGGGGGCGATGAACATCGGCGCGGCCCAGTCGAGGTTCGTGTACACCGGCTCGACCGTGTACGGCAGGGGAGGCTCCGGCGTTCCAACGAGCCGGGTGTTTTCCCAGCGCTCCCGCTTGGCCAAGCCGTACGGTTTCTCCTCCTGCGCTTCACCCACTTGGCCAAGCGACAGCCAGGCGGCCAGCGACAGGAGACCGTGTAGCGGCGAATAGGGCCAGATGATCAACCGGTGCATGGCCGGGGAAACTAGTGGCAGCCACGCGCCCGGGCAAGGCCAAGCGCGCCGGAGACGACCGGCTAAAACACCACCCAGCAGAGGATCGCTGTCACGACCAACAGGATCGCCGAGGCGATGGCCCGATCCCTCGTGGGGTACTCTAAATTGAGTTCGGCCGTCCACGGCCGGGGCCGGCCGCGTTTGACCAAGCGCTTGGCACCGCTCCGGCCAACCTTGGTAGCCAACGGCAATTCGCGGAGGTTGGGGTCGTCGTACGGTTCCTCCTCCTGTTCGTCCGGCGGCGAGAAGGTCAACGGCTCGTCCGCCTTGTGCGCCAGTTCGCCAACCTCCATCGTCAACGCCTCGGACGCACCCACCGACTGGACGCCGAGGCTCGCGGCCTTGGCCACGACGGTCGATCCCTTCCGTGGCGTGTCGGCCTCGGCGGTTTCCGGGTGGCCGGCAGAGAACGCCACCGACTCGGCTTCGGCCGGTTCCCCGGAGGCTATGTCTTCGCGCCGCTCCCCCGGTGGAGGTTGGGCCAACTCAATATCACCAAAGCATTCCCCCTGCCGGGTGACCAACTGCTTGAGTTTGCACAGCTCGAGCACGGCCAGAAACGTCGTGATAATCTCAAGCCGGCTCCGGGCCGACTCGAACAGTTCGGTGAAACGAACCGTCTCGCGTTGCGACAGGATCTCCCGGATGAGTGCGATCTTCTCGGTGACGGACCATTGATCCGCGACAATCTCCCCTGCCCGGTTGGCGCGTTGTTTTTGCGTCTCGTCGAAGCGTTGGAGCACCTTGTTGACGGCGTCGATCAACTCGAAGATCGACGCAGCATCCGGTGCCTGCGCCGGCAGCGGCGGCACCTTGGGCTTGGCCCCCTGCCGGTCGAAACTCTGCTCCCGCTCCCAGGCCATTCGCTGAAAGTCGGCGGCTGCATCCTTGAATTTCCGGTACTCGACAAGCTGCCGGATCAGATCCCAGCGGGGATCCTCCTCCTCGTCCTCCTCGGAAATCACCTGCTGATCGACCGGAAGCAATTCCTTGCTCTTGATGTACATGAGCGTCGAGGCCATGACAATAAACTCCCCGGCCAACTCGAGGTCGAGCTGCTTCATCAGGTCAATGTACTCGCAGAACTGATCGGCCAGCTTGACCATGTCCACCTCGTAGATGTCGACCTCCTCCTTGCGAACCAGGTGCAGTAGCAGGTCGAGCGGCCCCTCGAATACTTCAAACTGGTATCGCAACTCGCTCATTGGCCTGCCGGGATGGATTCGAGAATGGGGACGGCCTGGTTGACCACGCGCAGTTTCCAGTCTGCAAATACCTCACCGGTGGTCAGCACGCCGTAAGTGTCGAACTTGTAACTGTTGCCCCGGCCATAGTAGCTGTCCGGGGAAACGTTGAATGTCCAGACCGAGCCATCCTTGAGCGGCCTCTCGGTGCCATGCTCCAGTTTGCACGCGCTGCGAAGCACGGCCGCCGAGGCGTTCGCGTGGGTCAGGCTGTCGTGCTCGTGCCAATGCCGGAACAAGCCTTTGCCGGCGATGAGGCGGCGCATCATCGGGTTGACCGCGGAGGAATGCTGGTGCGCCCGGAAGACACCGCGCACCTTGGCCTTCGTCCCGGCCGAGGCGTCGAGGACGATTCGCGTGCCGGCCTTGCCGTACACAAACCCGCGCCCCTCCATATAACCCAAGCCCGGCTCGCTCGCGAACACGGTGAAGTCGTTCCACATGAAGCCGTTGATCATCGGCGACATCGGCGCAAGCGGCTTGTAGTCACGGATCGTGGTTTTAAGGAAATGCCGTCGTGCGGCGTCGGCCGAGGCCAGCAAGCCGGGATGCTTCGTTAAAAACGTGCCGCCGGTCACCTGGCCCAGCAACTGGTACGCAACCGGCGACTTGGCGTCGAGTAGCGCGCCCGGCAGAAAGCCCGGCTCCATGCCGCCGTGGTTGCACTGCACAAAATCGGTGCCGCTGCCGACGTAAACCACCACCGGAAAAAAATCGTACAGCCGGCCGATGAGCGCCGGGTTGAACTGGTTGCCGTATTTCTTCTGGCACTCTGCAATGAATCCATACCGGGGAATCATCTGCACATCCTCATGATTGCCACGTGCCATGAAGACCTGTTCCGGGTTGGCCAGTTTTAGGCGCAGCAGCGTGTACAGCACCTCAATGCCGTAGTTGCCGCGGTCCGTGTAATCGCCGAGGAACACCATGTAACGATTCGGCTTGGCCAAGCGGAAGCCATCCAGCGTCCCTGTCTGGTTGAGCGAATCGAGCATGGCGATGAACGAGTGAATGTCACCGTGGAAATCGCCGTGAAAAGTCACCTCGCTGCCGGGCGGCACCTGCAGTTTTTGCGCGAACGGCTGGAACGGGATTGGTGGATTCAGGAAATAGGCGCGGTTGGGATTGAAAAACTCGTCTGCCTTCGGCTTGCCGCCGACCCAGTTTCCGGCGGGGTTCATCGAGCCGTTCTGAAACATGTCGAAAGCCGCCCGCAGCGCCCCGTCCACCTCCGCAAACGAAGGCAGCGCCGTCTCGAGCCGGGCCACCGCCACTTGGCCAAGCAGCGCGCGGTTGCTGGGCAGCTTGGCGCAGGCGGCCCGCCATTGGGCATAATCGGGGTACCGGGTGGAGCGATAGCTGACATCCGCCGCCGGGGCGGCTTGTACCAGGCCAAGCGCCAGCCATAATAACAGCGCTTGGGCAATCGGTTTCCGGGGGTGGCTTCTCCTTGGTCGCATCTTCCAGCCGGTCACAAGAAGAGTGCGCCCGCCTAGTCACCCAGACAAGCCAAAAGGAAAGAATTGCGCCTTCCCCGCATCCCGCCTAGGTTCCGCCGACCACACCACCATGAATACCGAACTGTTCCTGAGACACTTCACGGGTTGGGCAGCCTCCGTAGCCTTGCTGTCCGGGGCGTGGAGCGCCCATGCAGGAGATTGGCCCCAGTGGCGCGGCCCGACCTCGAACGGCCACGTTGCCAAGGGCGATTCGCTCCCCGGCAAACTGGCCGACTCGCCCAATGTCATCTGGCGCATCCGGACCGGCCTGGGCCATTCCGCACCGGTCACGCAGGGCAACCTTCTGGCCGTCTCAGAGGAACAGGGCGACGCCGAGGTGCTGCGTCTCCTCGACAAGCGCACCGGCAAGGAACTGTGGAAACAGCCATACGGACAGACATACGCGGATGACGGCTTCGGTGCCGGCCCGCGCTGCGCACCGCTGTTCGATGGGGAGAGGATTTATGTGCAAACCTGCCGGGGCAAACTGAGTTGCCTGAGCGTCAAGGACGGCTCCATGATTTGGGCGGTCGATTACCAGAAACAGTTCAAGGTCAAGTGGATCAAGAACAAGAGTCAAAACGAAGGCGCTGCATCACGGCGGGGCTACAGCGGCACGCCGCTCGTCGACGGAGACCATCTCATCTGCCAGGTCGGCGGCGTCCCCGGGACGGGTGTGGTATGCTTTGACAAGTTGACCGGAAAAATCATCTGGCAATCGCAGGATGACCTGGCGAGCTTCGCCAGCCCGTTGATCACGACACTGGCCGGCAAGCGGCAATTCGTCACGCTCGCCACCGATAAGATTCTCAGCGTGAATCTCGAAAATGGCGCGTTGCTCTGGAGCCAACCCGTGCCCACGCTCTATTTTCGTAATGTCGTCACGCCCATCGCCGCCGGCAACAGCGTGATCACCGCCTCCCACTCCGAGGGCATGCTCTGCATGGGCGGCAGCGGCAGCGCCGGGGCAGCCATCCGCAAATGGAAGGATGCCAAACTCAAGATAAACCTTGCCACGCCGGTCGTCGTGGGCGGCAGCCTGTACAGCTTCGCCGAGAAGGACCGCTTCATCTGCGTCGATGTAGCCACCGGCAAATTGAACTGGGAGGAGCGCGGTTTCGGCAAATTCTATGCCTCGACGATGACCGACGGCCAACGATTGCTCGTGCTCGGCCAAATGGGTGAACTGGTCCTCCTCAACATGAACCCAAGGGAATTTGAGGAATTGGGCCGGGCGCAGGTCTGCGGCAAAACCTGGAGCTTCCCCGCCTACGCCGGCGGCCAGCTTTTCGTGCGAGACCAGAAATCGCTCCAGTGTCTCCAACTCACCGCCGACTAACCCGCTTGGTCAAGCGCTTAGCCGTCATCAGATCGTTTCCGGCGTTGGGTGGTTCCATGGGGCGGCGTAGGGGCGGCTGAGGAGCCGGTTGGCCTCCGGGTCGTCGATGACGGTGTGGGTCTCCGGATCCCACCGCAGCGCGCGGCCGCCGAGGCGCTGGGAGAGGTTGGCCAAAATGCAGCTCACGCTGGAGATGTGGCCCTGTTCGATGTCGGCCACGGGGCGGGTGCGCTTGGCCACGGCGTTGAGGAAATCGATCATGTGTACGCGCACCGCCGGGGCGACGTGTCGCTCGAGGTCTTTCTCGGTCTTGTCCTCGGGGTACTCCTCCAGTTCCATCTTGACGTCGCGATGGATCGCCTTGACCCCGCGACTGCGCGGGATGAAGTCGTAGCGGTTGACGCTCAACTTCAGCGTGCCCTTGTCGCCGTAAAGGAAGGCCGCCCACGGGTAGTCGGGATCAGGCGCGTGGCCCCAGGCGCGATGCTGCCAGACTACCTGCAAGTCGTCGAAGTCGAAGCAGGCAGTCTGCGTGTCGGTGGTGTTGGCCTTGGCCTGTTTGTCGACGAGGATGCCGCCCTGCGAAACAACGGTGGTCGGCCAGCCGAGGTCGAGCATCCAGCGAACGGTGTCGAGCATATGCACGCACATGTCGCCAACGATTCCGTTGCTGTATTCCATAAACGCCCGCCAGCCGCGCGGATGGCATAGCTCGCTGTACGGCCGACGCGGCGCGGGGCCGCTCCACATGTCGTAGTCGAGTGTGGCCGGCGGCGTGCTGTCGGCCGGGTGGCTGCGGTTGCGCATGTGGTAGTAGCAACAAACCTCCGCGTGGGCGATGTTGCCGAGCAGTCCCTTGGCCACGATCTGCTCGCGCGCCTCCATGAGGTGCGGCGTGCTTCGGCGCTGCGTGCCGACCTGCACGACACGGTCGTACTTTCGCGCGGCGGCGAGCATTGCCCGGCTCTCGACAACATCGATGCTGGTCGGCTTTTGCACGTAGACGTCGCAACCGGCCTGGACGGCGGCGATCATCGGCAGCGCGTGCCAATGATCTGGCGTGCCGATGAGCACGAGGTCGAGCTTGTTTTCCTTCAGCAACGCCCGGTAGTCACCGTAGGTCTTCGGACGCCTGCCGGATTTCTGCCGCTGGGCCACGATGTCGGCCGTGCCAGAGAGCATCGCGCTGTCGACATCGCACAATGCCACCACCTCGACGGGCGCAACTTGGATGAGCCGGAGCAAATCCACCTTGCCGTACCACCCGGAGCCGATCAGCGCCACGCGCTTGGTCGGGCCGTTGGCGATTTCGGCCGCTGCGGCTGCGATGGAGGAGCAGGCCAAGCCAGCCGCGCTGGTCTCGAGAAAAGTTCGACGGTTCACCCGCTTTATTTAACGGCTTGGCCGGGCGAACTCAAGCTTGGCCAAGCACCGGATTGCCCTTGGCCAAGCGGGCGGATAAGCTTTCGTCCATGCGTCCGTTCCGGTTGTTGTTTGTTTGCATGGGGAACATCTGCCGCTCGCCCGCCGCCGAGGCGGTAATGCGCCGGCTGGTCGAGGCCGACGGCTTGGCCAAGCGGATCGAGTGCGACTCGGCCGGCACCATCTCGTTCCACACCGGCAACCCGCCCGACCCCCGGATGCACGAGGCGGCGGCACGGCGGGGGATCCGTACCGGTGGCCAGGCACGGCAGATTCTCGCCGACGACTACCGTTCATTTGACATGATATTGACGATGGATAACGAAAATCTGGTGAACGTCCGAAACATGGCACCGGCCGGGGCTCACACGGCGGAGGTGCGACCGTTTTGCGACTTCGTCACCGGGACCGGCGCGACCGAGGTGCCCGACCCGTACTACGGCGGGCCGCAGGGATTCGAGACGGTGCTCGACCTGCTCGAGGACGGCTG
>CAYWMH010000004.1:0-2875 GCA_964459315.1 uncultured Verrucomicrobiota bacterium | reverse complement strand
GCGTACCTCGTGCTCGAGCACATCGAGTTGGGCCACACCGGCTCGCAGGCGGAGCTTGGCCGGCGCTTGGCCAAGCTGCATGCCGTGCCACAGGCGAGCTTTGGCTGGCGGCGCGACAACACGATCGGCAGCACGCCGCAGTTGAACCCGACTAGCAACGACTGGGTGGCTTTCCTGCGCGAGCACCGGCTTGGTTTTCAATGCCGCTTGGCCAAGCGCAACGGCCTGCAGCTCGACGGCGCGGACGAGTTGCTCGGCCAACTGGATGGTTTTTTTGCCGGCTACGAGCCAAGGCCGTCACTGCTGCACGGCGATTTGTGGAGCGGTAACGTGGCGTTTGGGCCGGGCGGCGAGCCGGTGATCTTTGACCCCGCGACATATTGTGGCGACCGCGAGGCGGAGTTCGGGCTCGCGGAAATGTTCGGCGGATTCGGGAGCGACTTTTGGGAGGCGTACGAGGCGGAGTGGCCGCTGGATGCCGGTTACCCGAAGCGAAAAAAGCTTTACCGCCTATACCACACGCTGAACCACTTCAACCTCTTCGGTGGCGGCTACGGCTCGGAGGCGGAGGGGATAGTCGGCCGACTGCTGCGGGCGCGGTAAACAAAAAAGCCCCAACCATGTTGGCCGGGGCTGGGTGAAAATGGATTGATTTACTCGTTGGCCTCGGCCGGTTGCGCCTCGGTTTCGTCTTCCTCATCGGCGACCGCGCTTGGCCCGGCGACGGTGTACCGCTCGATCGACTCGATCCGGTAACGCTTGGCTTCGTGGTCAACCTCGAACTCGGCCTCTTCGCCCGGTTTTTTACCGAGGAAGGCCTGCCCAAGTGGGGTGAGGTAACTGAGGATCTGGTTGTCGGGATCGCCGTCCCAAGCGCCGAGGAGGATGAAGGTCTCCGGCTTGTTTGTGATCAGGTTCGTCACGCCCACCTTGTTGCCGACCGTGACCGCATCGATTGTGGCGTCGGAAAAGTCGGTGGCCCGGGCGCGGGTCAGGTCGATCTCCAGTTCGCCCTTGCGGGAGAGGAGCAGTTTCTGCGCTTCTTTGGCCGCCTTGAACTCGTGGTTCTCCCGCAGGTCGCCGTAGCTGCGGGCGATGGCGATCTCGCGGGAGTTCGCGGGGATCTTCTCCTTGACCAGTTCCTCGTACTCCTGTTTGCGACGCTCGAGGCTTTGCCAGGAGACGATGAGGGCGTTGTCCTCCTTCGCCTGGTCGCCGGAAATCAAGTTTTGAATCGAGGGGAACTCCTTGACGATGCGGCCAAGCAACGAGCGCTTGTCCATGTCGTCAAAGCAATTGGTCGCCTGCAGCGCGCGCACCAGGTCCTCAACCAACTCGATGTCCGCGGAGCCGATCAGGTCGGTGATCAATTCCTGGTCGCTGAGAATCAAATCGCCCAGCTTGCTGGTTTTGCGATCCTCAAACCGGTCATTCTCGATGGCGGCCATCATCGCGCGGAACACTTCCGGGCCGAGGATATCGGCGAAGCTGTCGGAACGGTTCTTGCCCATCCACAGCATCAGGTCGGTGCTGGCCTCGCGCTTGCTGATGAGTTTCGCAAGGCCGGCCTTGAACTTTTCGAAGTGGCCGGTGTCGATCAGAATCTGGATCAGTTCCCCCACCAGCCGGAGGCCGGTCTGGTTGATCAACTTCAGGTAGGTGTCGACCCAGGAATCCGGGTGGGCCTGGCGAAACGCCTCGAGAGCGAGTTTCTGTTTGGCTGCGGAGAGGCCCTCGATCAAACCGGCCAGGTCATCCGCTTTTTCATAGATGTCGTTTGCGGTCAGTTCACCCTCCTGCGGCTGGATGCCGGACTGTGTGCGGATGGCGTCGCGCAGCAGGATCGCCTCGAGCGCGAGCGACGGCTTGAGCGTCAGGTGATTCTTGATCGCTTCATTCAGGATGGACACCATCTCGTCCAATACCACCTCCTTATTTTCGACACCGTCGATGCTCTTGCAAAGCTCGGTGGCTGCGGCCAATTGCGCCTTCAGGCCCTTGGCGTCACGGATGTTGCTCATCAGCTTGTCCGCGGGGGACAACTCCTCGGCGTGGTAGACGATCGGCTCCGTCTTCTTGACCGGCAACTGGTAGTGCCCGTCGCCCTTCATTTCCTTCTTGGCGTCGGCCCACCATTTTTTCCAATCCTCCTCGATGACATCCGGCACCAGCGACTCCTGGATCAGCGCGACCGTCGCCTCCCCGCCGTAACTCTCGAGCACCAGCTTGATCAACTCGAGGTGGCGCAGGGCGCCCATGCGTTTCAGCCCGGGCAGGTCGGTGGCCTTGCGTGCGAGGATGTGGGTTGCGCTTAGCGGCTGGAGAATCTTCGCCGCAAACCCGAGGTCCATCGAGTGGCCCGGCTTGGACTGAAAATCGATGGTGATCTTGGCCATCAGCGTGTCGACCGTCGTGATCTTCCCAAAGCCCCACGAGCGATGCGTGCAGAACCCTGCCGTCACCAGTTCCGTCAGCAAGTCGGTCAACTTGGGATCCAGTTTTCCGTCCAAGACAAGTCGCTTAAACTCGCTCTCCAACTGATCGGATTGCCCTACAGTGGTGGTTGCTTCCTCGGTCATTGTCTCGCTCATCAGGTAAAAAGCACTCGGCGTGCGCCGCCAAAGCCGGCATCCTACCGGGGTGCCGGGGCCCAACTCAAGACAAATCGCGCTGCAAACATTGTTGCGTTCGCAAGAATCGCGGCTCGCCGTCGAGCGCATTCTTGCCCGCCAATTCCAGTCCTCCACCCTCTCCAGCGTCGACACCGGTCTGTGCCGCGAACTCGTCTCCGGCTGCGTGCGATGGCGACGACTGCTTGATTGGCTGATCGAGCGCGCCACTGATGGCCGTGAGCAGAAACCTGCCGTGCGGGAAA
>CAYWMH010000003.1:0-27225 GCA_964459315.1 uncultured Verrucomicrobiota bacterium | reverse complement strand
CGAGAGATGCTGGCGCGCTGTTCAACTGGGTTTGGCTTGATGGCGCTGCAGGGGTTGATGGCCAGCCCCGCGTTTGCCGGTGCGGCACAGCGGTCGCATTTTCGGCCGCGCGCGAAGCATGTGATCCTTTGCTACATGTCCGGCGGCGTGTCGCAGGTGGATACGTTCGACCCGAAGCCGAAGCTGCGAGAACTGAACGGCAAGCCGATGCCGGTGAAGGTTGAGCGTACGCAGTTCAACAACAACGGCAATGTGATGGCCTCGCCGTTTGAGTTCCGGCAGCATGGGCAAAGCGGCATCCCTGTGAGCAGCCTGTTCCCGCACGTTGCGGAGTCGGTCGATGAACTGGCGGTCATCCGCTCCATGACGAGCAAGGTGAACGAGCACGCGCAGGGCAACTACGCATTCCACACCGGTTTTCCGATCATGGGGCATCCGTCGGCGGGGGCGTGGGTGTCGTACGGGCTGGGCACCGAGAACCAGAATCTTCCCGGCTTCGTGGTGCTGCAGGCCGGCGGGGCAGCGGTGCCGCACGGCGGGGTGGGGTTGTTCAGCAACGGCTATTTGCCGGCACAAAACCCGGGCTCGATCATTATCGGCGACAAGTCGCCGGCGGTTCGCAACATCCGGCCGCGCGAGGCTGATCGTTCGCAACGCACGCGGCTGAATTTTGTGAGCGGCCTGGATCGGACGTTTCTTGACCGGATCGGGGGCGACAACGAGGTCGAGGCGGCGGTGCGCAATTACGAGACGGCCTACCGTATGCAGTCCGCCGTACCGGAGTTATGCGACATCCGGGGCGAGACTGAGGCCACCAAAAAAATGTACGGTATGGATTCGCCGAACGGCGTGACAGCGGCCTACGGGCACCAGGCGTTGCTGGCGCGGCGGTTGGTGGAGCGCGGCGTGCGGTTCGTCGAGTTGAGTTGTCTGCCGGAGAAGATGGGCGGCGGGCAGGCTCCAAACCCGTGGGACCAGCACGGCAACCTCAAGGGCGGGCACGAAAACATGTCGCTGCAGGTCGACCAGCCGATTGGTGGCCTGTTGAAGGATTTGAAGGTGCGCGGGTTGCTCGACGACACGCTGGTGATCTGGGCCGGGGAGTTTGGGCGGACACCGTTTTCGCAGGGCAGCAACGGGCGCGACCACAACCCGTACGGGTACAGCGTCTGGCTGGCCGGCGGCGGCGTGAAGGGCGGCACCGTTTATGGCGCGACCGACGAGCTGGGCTACCACGTCACCGAGAACAGGTGCGATATTTACGATCTGTGGGCCACGGTGCTGTACCTGATGGGGGTCGATCACGAGGCGCTGACCTATCGGCACGGCGGACGCGACCTGCGCCTCACCGACGTCCACGGCCGGGTTATCCGGGACGTGATCGCTTGACGCTGCGGTGGGTTACTTCTCCTTCAACGTCATGAGGTAGGCCATGACGTCGGCGAGCTGCTGGTCGTTGAGCAGCAGGTTCATCGGCGGCATTGGGCTGGCACCGAGTTTGTCGAAGCCTTCTGCGAGTGTGGCGGTCGGGTCGACCAGGCTCTCATAAAGGTAGGCGCGATCTTTACGGCTGGCGATGCCGTCGAGTGCCGGTCCGATGACGCCTCCCTCGTTGCCGACCTTGTGGCAGCGGACGCAGGAGGCGACGGCGTGTTTGTGGAAGATGTCCTGCCCTCGGTCAGCTAGTCCCTTAATTTCCTTTTGATCGTCGGTTTTCTTGTAGATCGGCTTTACTTCCTGGAGGGAAAGGTCGTCGTACCACGCGGTGCCCTTGGCTTGTCCCCAACCGCCGAAGAGGCAGTTGAGCGTGAGGTTGCCGGACTGGGTGCTCTCGAAGACTAGTTCCACTTTTTTCCAGTCGCTGTTGCCTTTGACGGCGGTGGTTTTGCCTTTGTGCTGGAGTTCGTGGACGTTAAGCAGGGCGCCGTGCCCGCCGTTGACGCCCTCGGTCTTTATCCAGGCGCTGAGCGCGTAAGTGGTGCCGGAGTTGAGTTTCACGTTGGTGTAGATGCTGGTGTCGTGTCCGCTGCCGGAGCGGATTTTCACCGAGGCCTTGCCGGTTTTGACGTGGCTGGCGCGGGTCTCGATGGAGTGCTCGACGTCCGGCCCCTTGGCGCCGTAGGTGCGCACCTGCCAACCGGCCGGCAGCTTGCCGTTGTTGTTCTCGAACGATGCGTTGGCGAACAGGTTCGGGCCGCGTTCGTATCCGATGACGTTGGTCTTCTCGGCACCGGCGGCCTGCAGCGCGAGCTTGAGCCACTCGTCCTCGGCGTTGGTCTTGTCCTTCGCCAACACACCGGCAGCTCGCTTGTGGGTGTCCGACTCGGGGAACTGGGCGAGCTTGACGATGGCAGCCAGGCGCACGTGCAAATCCTTGTCGGCCAGCGTGGCGCTGTCGTAGAGCAGTTGCTCGTCGTCCTTCGCTTGGCCAAGCGCGCGGATGGCGTTGCGTTTTACCTCGGCATCAGGGCTGATGAGTGCGGCGCGCTTGGTTTCCTCGTCGAGTTCACCAAGGCCATCGAGCGCCCATATGGCATGGATGGCACCGGCCCCCTGGCCAAGCGCGCGATTGCGGAGCGCCTTGACGGCTTTTTTGTTTTTGCCGTCGACAATCAGCTGCTGGGCGGTCTGTCGCCAGAAGAGGTTCTCGCTGTCGAGCGCCTTGACGAGCTTGCGCGGGCCGGCTTTGGCCAAGGTCTTGATCTTGGACTTCGGCGCGCTCTCCCAGATCACGCGGTAGATGCGGCCGTGTTGCCGATCGCGGTTAGGGTTGATGTGGGCGTTGCCTCGGCCGTTGCGGGCCGCGTAACCGCCGCGCCCGACGCTCGGGGTGGGGTTGTGCTGGATAATGAAGTTGTACCAGTCAGCGATCCAGAGATGCCCGTCCGGGCCGACCTCGGCGACGACCGGCGAGAACCATTCGTCCGCACTGGCCACGAAGCTGAAGCCGTTTTTGGCGACGTAACCGGCACCGCTTTTCTCCATGCGATAGGTGCCAAGCAGGTTGCCGGTCGGGGCGCAGACGAAGGCGGTGCGGTTGCGGTACTTTTCCGGGAACGCCGCCGATGTGGCGAACGCGTGTCCGCAGCCGGCGGTGTAGGCGTTAAAGGCATCGACCTGCCGGATGTTCGGGGTGATCGGGTGAATCGCGCGCGAGTCTGCGATCATCTTCGCGCTCATCTTGCGATCACCGCCGAACACGGTCGCCGGGATGCCGCCGTAAAACGTCGGGTTGTTGTTTGCGGTTGAGCCGAAGACGTCACCGGCGGTGTTGAAGCCAAGCCCCCAAGTGTTGTTGTTAAACTGGTGCAAAAACTCAATGTCCGAGGCGTCAGACTTCAAGCGAAACACGCCCATGCCGAAGTTGTGCTGTTTGCCGCCAAGCGAGCCGTTGAAGCGGGCGTAGCCGACTGTGCCGTAGATCCAGTTGTCAAAACCATAGCGCAGATTGCTCGGGCCGGCGTGTGTGTCGCCCACGCCCCAGCCGGTGAACATCAACTCGCGGACGTCCGCCTTGTCGTCGCCGTCCGTGTCCTTGAGGAAATAAAACTCCGGCGCATGCGCGAGGATGACCCCGCCGCGGGCGAAGGTCATTGACGTTGGGATGTTGAAGCCGTCGGCGAAGACGGTGAACTTGTCGGCTTTGCCGTCGCCGTCGGTGTCTTCACAAATCTTGACGCGGTCGTTGCCGTTGCGGCCGTCCTTGAACTCGTTTGGGTAATCCACCGTCTCGACCACCCAGAGGCGGCCGCGCTCATCCCAAGCCATGTAGATCGGGTTGATGACATTCGGCTCGGCGGCGAACAGCTCCATACGGAAACCGACCGGCACCTGCGTGTACTTCATGCTGTCCTCGGGCGAGAGTGGCAGTTGATACTGGAGTGGCTCGGGGCGGCGCTCGTAGTTCGGGATGTTGCCGCGTTTCTCGTACTTGAGCGGCGTCCGCTTGGCGATGAAGTTGTCGTAACGCCTGCGCGCCTTGTCGCCGACCGACCACAGGATGCCGCTCTTGATGAGTTGATGAAAATCGCTGTGGCTCCAGACGCGCTGGTCGTGGCCGGAGGCGGTGTAGAACACGCGGCCCTTGCCCTGCGTGCGCACCCACGTCCACGGCTCCGGCTTGGTGTGCGGGTCGCCCGGCATCGCGTCGCGCACCATCAGTACCGTGCGGTTTTCCGTGTTGTGATTGTTGTGAAAATAGGTCTCGTCCCAGGCGGTGAACTCGTTCACATCCTTAATCGCGGGATGATCCGGCTTCACGATCTTGGCCGCGAACTCCGCGCCCTGGTGGCTCTTGAACCGGCCGCCGACGAGTTTGTCGAAGCCCGGCTCATTTCCGAAGCACCAGCTCGCGCAGTGCACAGGCACAAACCCTCCTCCTCCCTCGACATAGTTCTTCAGGTTCTTCCATTGGTGCGGCTCGATCCGGCCGTGGTTGGCATAGAGCAGCAGGGCGTCGAATTTGCCGAGGGTGTCGGCATCGTCAAGCGCCTCCTCGACCGAGGTGACGTAGTCAAAATAGATCGCATCCCGTCCGAGCGCGCGGGAGAGCATCGGGTAGTAGAGGTTGGAGTTGTGGTGTTCACTATCGTGGCCGAGGAACAAAACGCGGATCGGGCCGTCGCTGGCCTTGGCCAAGCTCGAGGTTCGCGGCGCGGCAAAGGCGGCGGCGAGGCACAGCAGTGTCAGCAGTCTGAAATTCATCGTGTGAACGGGCGGGAAATGTAACGCCGAAACGGGCGGGGGCAAGGGCAAACCCGCGCTTGGCCAAGCGTGATTTGGGCAAAAATGGAGCAAAAAGAATAATCTTTCCATAATCCCGGATTTTGTTACAATGATCAACCGGACGGATAGCAACCTTGGCCAAGCGCCCCACTTGTGGGGTGGCACGACGACAACCCGTGACGCAACCGTGACTACGACTTTCAGAGCAAACACCCGGAGGGATCTGCCCCGGATCGCGGAGAAACTGCGGCTCAGTCGTGACCAGTTGACCGACATGCGGGCGGTGTCCGCAGTGCTCCCTTTTCGCGTCAACGACTACGTCATCGAGCACCTGATCGATCCCGACAGCGTGCCGAACGACCCGATGTTTCAACTGACCTTCCCGCAGCGCGGCATGCTCGAGGCGGACGATTTCCGGCGGATGCGCGACCTGGTGGCCAAGGGCGCTGCCGAGTCGGAGATCAAGCTCGCCGCCGATCAGATCCGCGGCAAACTCAACCCGCACCCGGCCGGGCAGATGGAGCTAAATGTACCCAAGCTCAACGGCGAAACAGTCGCCGGCATGCAGCACAAGTACCAGGAGACGGTGCTATTTTTCCCGACGCAGGGGCAAACCTGCCACGCCTATTGCAGCTACTGTTTCCGCTGGGCGCAGTTCATCGGTGACGCCGACCTGAAGTTCGCGAGCCGCGAGGCGGATCAACTGGTGAACTACGTCCGCGACAACCCGCAGGTGAGCAGCGTGTTGATCACCGGCGGCGACCCGATGGTGATGAAGACGCCGGTGCTGCGCCGATACATCGAGCCGTTGCTCGCGGCGAAGCTGCCGAACCTGCACAGCATCCGCATCGGCACCAAGGCGCTGGCCTATTGGCCGTACCGCTTTACCGACGGGGCGGACGCCGACGACTTTCTGCGGCTGATCGGCGAGGTGAAGGGGGCCGGCAAACATTTTGCGCTGATGGCGCACTCGAGCCACTCGCGGGAGCTGGAGCCGCCGGTGGCCAGGCGGGCGGTCGAGCGCGTGCTCAACGCCGGCGCGGTGATCCGCTGCCAGGCGCCGCTCATCCGCAAGGTCAACGACAACGCTGACGTCTGGGCGCAGTTGTGGCGGTGGCAGGTGCGGCTTGGCATGGTGCCGTACTATATGTTTGTCGAGCGCGACACCGGCGCGAATGCCTATTTCGAGGTGCCACTGGCCCGTGCGTACAAGGTGTTCACCGAGGCGTACAGCCAGGTCTCTGGCCTGTGCCGCACCGTGCGCGGGCCGTCGATGTCGGCCTCGCCCGGCAAGGTGGTGGTGGACGGCGTCACCGAGGTGGGCGGCGAAAAGGTGTTCGCGTTGAAATTCCTGCAGGGCCGCGATCCGGCCTGGGCCAACCGGCTCTTTTTCGCCAAGTACGATCCCAAGGCCACCTGGTTGTCGGATCTGCAACCGGCGCTGGGGGGGGAGAGGTTCTTTTTCGAGGAGGCCATGGAGGCGGCGCGGGCGGAATCGGCGCTGCGGCGTTGACGCCGCTTGACCCGCCCCGCTCGCCGGGCCTAGCATCCGTGCCGCCGATGAGAAGGTTCCTGAGCCGTTTCCCCATTGCCTGTGCCGCCGTGCTGCTTGCGCACGACGCCCTAGGGCAGATCACGCCCGCCCGCCGCAACAGCATCGTCGCCGAGGTTAACGACAAGATCATCACCCGCCAAATGGTGGCCGAGGCGATGGTGGCCGAGGCGGAAAACCTGCGCCGCCAATACGCCCGGCAGCCGCAGCTCCTGGGCCAGAAATACACCCAGTTGCAGGCGGACACGCTGGAGAAGCTGATCCGCCGCGAGCTGATGTTGCGCGAGTACCAGGAGAAGGGCTTCAAGCTGCCCGAGGCCATCATCGAGCAGCGCATCCAGGAGGACATCCGCGCCAAGTACGGCAACCGGGCGACGCTCATCAAGTCGCTTCAGGTCAGCAACATGACCTACGAGGAGTTTGTCCGGTTTCAGCGGGAGATGATCATCCAGATGGTCATGGTCAACCAGTTCGTCTCCAAGGCCAACATCGTCATCTCCCCCCGGCAGATCGAGAAACATTACGTGGACAACAAGGATGCGTATCGCACCGGGATCGAGGTCCGGCTTCGCGTCATTTTTCTCGACGCCAAAAAGCACGGCGGCGCGAAGGCTACCCGCAAGCTGGCCGACGAGATCCACACGATCCTCCTCTCGGGCGAATCCTTCGCCGGGATCGCCTCGATTTACTCCGACCAAAACCGCGCATCGGGGGGACTCAGGCCGGACTGGGCCAAGCGGGGCGACCTGGCCCCGGAACTGGATCGGGTGGCATTCGCGCTTGGCCAAGGCCAGTTCAGCCCCGTCGTGGAATTGCCGCACGGGTGTTACCTGTTGCGCTGCGAGGAGGTGAGCCAGGCCAAGCTCCTGAGCCTCGCCGAGGTACGCGGCCAGATCGAGCAGACTCTGCTGGAGGCCGAGCGACAGGCCCGCCAGGACAAGTGGTACGAGCGGCTCAAGCGCAAGTCCCACATCCGGCAGTTTTCTTTTTGATCAATCGCGGTTGGCCAAGCGTCAGACCTCCCGAGATGCACCTGATTCATCCCAACAAACCGCTCACCGGCCGGTGGCACGCCGCAGTCTCCGGCCTGCTGCTTGCGGTGTTTGCCGCTGGTGCGCACGCGCAGGTGAAGATGACCGTCGAGATGGGAAAGAAACGATTCCTGCCGCGCGAATCGATGCTGATCCAGATCAAGATAGTCAATTTTTCCGGCCAGACACTGGTGTTCGGCGAGGACGATCATTGGCTGCAATTCCGCATCCAAACCGAGACCGGGGAGGAGATCACGCCCATCGCCGACCCGCCGCCGGTGAAGGGCCGCTTCACCGTCGAGTCCTCCATCCGCGCCACCAAGGAGATCGACATCGCCCCGTACTACGCGCTGGAGCAGGCCGGCCGCTACACCCTGACCGCCAAGGTCGCCATCCGCCAATGGGGCAAACAATTCGACACCAAGCCGGTCAAGTTCGACGTCACCAACGGGACCGTCCTGTGGGAACAGGCGTTCGGGCTGCCGCTCAGGAAGGGCGATCCACCCGGCCAACCGAGGCAGATCCGGCGCTACGTCCTTCAGCAGGCCAAGCGCCTCAAGGCGATGAGCCTCTACGCCCGAGTGGACGACGGCCCTGGGGGCAAGGTGCACCGCGTGATGCCAGTCTGCACCATGGTGTCGTTCAACCTGCCCAAGGCCCAGGTCGACCCAAGGGGCAACCTGCACGTGCTCTGCCAATCCGGCGGCAAGGAATACAACTACTCCGTGATCGACCCAGCCGGGCAACTCAAGGTTCGCCGCCACTACCTCATTACCACGACCCGTCCCCGGCTCAATTTCAGGGACGGGGCGATCATCGTCGTGGGCGGCTTCAAGCTGACGAGGCCGGACGATCTCCCCCCCGCCAAAAAGGATAGCGACGGCCAGGAGCCGATCACAGTGCCAGTCAACTCACCCCGGCCCATCCCCGTCATCAAGCCGCCCGAGCCGGTTCCCACCCCCAACACGCCCCGGCGCTAGGCCGCCGTGTCGCGAGCCATGAACAGGAATCCAATCATCCCGCTGGTTGTTGCCGCGGCGGTTGCGCTTGGCCAAGCGGGCTGCAGTAGCCCCGGTTTGCCCAAGCGCTTGGCCAACGGCGGTTCATCAATAAAAGAAATGACATTCTCCGAAGACGTTGCCTTCCTCCAGAACCATGTCGAGGTCATCACACTTGGCCAGGGGGAGAGGCAGCCGCAGGTGGCGATTGTGCCGGCCTACCAGGGGCGGGTGATGACCAGCACCGTGGGCGGCGACGAGGCCCCGAGCCACGGCTGGATCAACTACGACCTCATCGCGTCCGGCAAACTCGGGCCGCACATCAACGCTTTCGGCGGCGAGGATCGTTTTTGGCTCGGCCCGGAGGGTGGCCAGTTTTCCATCTTCTTCAAAAAGGACGATCCGTTTGACCTCGAGCACTGGCAGACGCCGGCCGTGATCGACACCGTGCCGTACGAGGTGACCTCAAAAACGGACAGCGAGGTGTCCTTCCGTCACGAGGCAAAAATCAAAAACTATTCCGACACCGCGTTCAGCCTGCGGATCGATCGCACCGTGCGCCTGTTCGACCGGTCGCGGATCGGCGAGATGCTCGGCACGGTGCTGCCGGAGGGCGTCCGCGCCGTCGCTTACGAGACGGAAAACGTGCTGACCAACACCGGCGAAGCCACGTGGACGAAGCAGGGCGGCCTGTTGTCGGTCTGGATTCTCGGCATGTACAAGCACTCCGCGGAGACGACTGTTCTGGTGCCGTACGTCGAGGGCGACGAGGCCGAGCTTGGCCCGATCGTCAACGCCGACTACTTCGGCACCGTACCGGCCGAGCGGTTGCGGGTGGCCGACGGGGTCATTCGTTTTTCCGGGGACGGCCAGTACCGCAGCAAGATCGGCCTCACGCCGCAGCGCGCCAAGCCGGTACTCGGCAGCTACGACGCCACCCGCCAACTGCTGACCCTCGTGCAGTACACCAAGCCGGAGGGCGCGACCGACTATGTCAACTCCATGTGGAAGTTGCAGGACGAACCGTTCAAGGGCGACGTGGTCAACAGCTACAACGACGGCCCACCCAGCCCCGGCGCCAAGCCGCTTGGCCCGTTTTACGAACTTGAATCCTCTTCACCTGCGCTTGCGCTCAAGCCAGGCGAATCCGCCACGCACATCCATCGCACCATCCACCTGAAGGGAGACGAAACCGTTGTTCGGGACCTTGGCCAAGTAATACTCGGTGCTGTGGATTGAGAGGGTCGATTTGCCTCATAAAGTTTGCGATCTCAAGGAGCCTTATCGGCAAGACAAGACGAAGTGTGGGGCATTGGAATTAGGAAATGGGTGTTACTTCCTCTTTTCATCACACTGAATTGATTGTATCAACTGGCTTCCCAAGGGTGCAATGTCATTAAGGAAAGTATGCAATGCCTGATTATGCGTTAATTAACCAGTTTCTCTATGAGGGCAAAGCCCCCAAAGTGGAGGAGTTGACACGGGAGGCATTGGCGGAAGGCAGCGATGTAGAAGAAGTTCTTCATGAAGGTTTGATTGCTGGCATGAGCGTTGTTGGTGAAGACTTCAAGCGGAATCGCATTTATGTTCCTCAAGTTCTCATAGCTGCCCGTGCCATGAAGGCGGGGATGGCTATTTTAAAGCCTCTCTTGACGAAGCAGGGAGCAGAGACTTTCACTGCCACGATTGTAATGGGCACGGTGAAAGGTGATTTGCACGATATAGGCAAGAACTTAGTCTGCATGATGGGAGAGGGCGCCGGCTTTAAAATGGTTGATTTAGGTGTAGACCAGTCCGCGGAATCGTTTCTGCAGGCTGCTCGTGAGCATGGTGCGGGAATTGTTGGAATGAGCGCATTACTCACTACAACAATGCCTTACATGAAGGTAGTCATTGATGCATTTAGGGAGGCGGGAATGGATCACGTCAAGATTTGTGTGGGAGGCGCTCCGGTTAGCGAGATGTTTGCTGATGAAATAGGTGCCGACGGATATGGTGCCGATGCGGCTGATGCTGTCGAGTTGTTCAAGTCAATTTATCCTAAAGACTGCCACTAGACATCAAAGGTCTTACATATGTGATCGATGCCCCATTGTTAATACCAGCCCAATTAAGGTGAACTTGCCATGACATCCAAAGAAATCGTTTCAATGGCCATGAACGGGCAAAGGCCCAAAAGAACGCCGGTTATGTGTCAATTGGCCAACGGACATACCATCATCAATACTGGTGTTCATCCTATTGATTATTTCACGGACAACGATCTTTGGGCTGATTGCCTTATACGTATGCGGGAACTTTATGATTTTGACGGCATCCTTTGTCATAAGCCCGGTAGGGTGCACGGGATAATGGATCTGGTGGAGCGAACTGATCATGATGCGGACATACCGACTTTGTTCATGGATGATGGCTCAAGAATTGAATGCACCCGTGATGACGACGCCTATTACAAGCCTTCGGCTGAATTTGTGCGTCCTGCACTAGACGAATTGGATCTGGACAATTTGCTGTCTTGGGCGCCTAAAAGCTTTATTGCTTTTCAGGCCAGCAAGGCAACGCTTCCAATCAGTGATCCAGACGGATTTGAGGAGCATGTATTTGGCACTCTAGACCGGGTGATTGATCGGGTTGGTGATGATTATTCCGTGCACGGAGAGGTGCGTGCACCGTTTGATCATTTTCTGAATATTTTAGGTATGGAGGAGGGCTTAATGGCCTTACTTGATGATCCGGAGAGATCGTTGAAAATTATAAACCGGACTACCGATTGGTCCATCGCGCTAGCAGTGGCGCAGATTCGGCGAGGTGCGGAGGCTATCAAGATCAGCAGTCCGTTTGCTGGTAGCGGTTTTTTAAGTCCTGATATGTATGAGGAATTTATTTTGCCATTTGAAGGACGTTTGGCAAAAGCAGTTCTCGAAGAGGGTAAGCCCATCTACACGCACACATGTGGCGCAATCGGAGATCGATTGGATCTTCTTTGCCGGACTGGCGTGAGCGGCATTGAGTGTCTTGATCCGCCGCCTTTGGGGGATGTTGATATCAATGAGGCGATTCAAACGCTTAATGGTCAACTCTTCATCAAGGGAAATGTTGATCCGGTGAATACATTACTTAGGGGCGATACGGCCAAGATCAAGGAAGATGTAACCTATATACTCGGTGCGGCCGAAAAAATGGACGGCTTTATTCTTTCTTCCGCTTGTTCTGTAGCGCCTCCTGCTCCCCCAGACAACATGAAGTATATGGTTGAATTATGCCGAGAGATTACAGACCAATAAATCGATTAACTTATAGTATAGCGAACCCATTTGGACAATTCTAGATTTTGAAATCCTGCAGTCGAGCACCCGTCCGTGTTGATCCCGCTGGGGGTGGCACCGATGCGCCGCCCTTTTCAGTTGAGCAGGGTGGCACTGTTGTCAACTTCGCGATTGACCGGCATGTATTTGCTTCAGTCGATCGGTTGGCCTCAGGCAATGGAGTTACTATTTATTCGGAGGATCTTCAGATGGGTGTTACAGCTGATACAGTTTCAAATCTACCAAAGGGTAGACTAGGTTTTCTTCAAGCATTTGTTCGCAGATTAGTTCCCGCGGATGAGTCCATCCTGCTTGTGACGGAGTCTGATGTTCCGGCTGGTGCGGGGTTGGGTGGTAGTGGTGCTCTTGGGGTGGCAGTAGTCGCCGCACTAGATCATGCGTTTGGCCAGAAGCGGACACCGAGTGAGACGGCTCGGATCGCTAACGAAATTGAGCGAAAAGACTTAGGTTACCCTGGTGGGAGTCAAGATTCCTTTGCGGCCGCATTGGGTGGTATCAATAAATTGGAGTACACAAAAGGTGGTGGGGTTGCACATCGAGCTCTGAAGCTTTCTAACGACACTCTTATGGAGTTGGAGCATAATTCACTCATCATCTATACCAGCGAGGCTCATGTATCTGGGAATATTCATCAGGATATTCTCGACTCCTATGGCATGAAGGATTCGACAACTTTCACTGCATTGCTTTCTCTCCGGGATGCTGCGAATTCCATGGCGGTGGCACTCGAATGTGGCGATATGGACGGCTACATCGACAATCTAAATCTGTCTTGTGAGAGTCTCTATCGTCTTCACACCAGTTGCGATAGTATTGCACATCGAAAGTATTGCTCTGACCTAGAAGATCATATACTTGGCCGCAAAACCTGCGGCGCAGGTGGAGGTGGAGGCATGGTGGTTTATACCAAGCCAGGTCACCGGCAAGCCTGTATGTTGCGTGCTCGGGAGTTGGGCGGAGAGGTCTGGCCCTTTACGCTGGATTACAAGGGTGTTGTGACTTGGTTGGGCAAATCGACCAGTAAGAACTTCTTTGAAAAGATCCAATCCCGTTGCAGGTGAAGCGGCTTAATCCTATTTCAATTCCAATATTGCGCAAGCTGGTATGAGTTTGGCTTGGGTTGATATTTTATTGTGTTTTTTATCTAAGCGATCGGTTTGCCGAAATGCCATGAAGGTGCTCTCCCCTTTTTGAGGCTTGGATAGCCTCAGGGGTGTCGACCGCAGCGCCGGGATCGTTTTGCGCCTTCATCCACCGGTCCAGTTCCACGCGGAGCTTGGCCAAGCGCTTGGCGTGGGTTTTGTCACCGGCCAGGTTGTTCATCTCGTAGGGAGCATCCGCCACGCGATAAAGCTGCTCGGCCGGCCGGTGCATGAAGCGCTTAACCAGCCGGTAGCTGCGCGGCGTGTTCCAGGAGTCCCACATCCACGTGCCCCAGTACGGGTTGTTGAGCGCGCCGTTGCCGCGGACGCCCATCAGGTGTTTCTCGATGTAAATCTCGTCCGGCAAAAGGTTGCGGATGTAATGGTACTCGCCATCGTTGACGGAGCGGATCGGGTAGGGCGGCCCCTCCGGGATGTTGTTGTGTACACCGTAGACGAACTGCCGGTGAGTCTGTTTTTTGCCGAACAACGCGTCCCGAAAACTGGAGCCGTCGTAGGGATATGCGCCCGGTTTTCCACCGGCGAGTTCGACGAGCGTGGGCAGGATGTCAGCGTACTGCACGAGCGCATCGGTGCGTTTGTCGGCCGTGATACGCCCGGGCCAACGGGCGACCAGTGCGGTATGGATGCCGGTGTTCCAGTTCGTCCACTTGTTACCGGGAAACTGCGACCCCTGCTCGGAGGTAAACAGCACGACGGTGTCGTCCGCACCGCCGGTGGCCTCAAGCGTGTCGAGAACCTGCCCGACCTGCCCGTCCATGTAGGTGATCTCCGCGAGGTATTTGCCAAAATCCTGCCGCGTGCGCGGCGTGTCGGCGATGTTCGGCGGGAGCGTGAGCTTGGCCGGTGGATACTGCGACGGATCACCCATCACCCACGGCACATGCGGCTCCACCAGCGCCACGACCAGGCAGAACGGCTGCCCTTCATCGCGCGCCATGAAGTTCCGAATACCGTCCAACTCATGGGCGCGGGTGGGGTTGCGCACACAATTGGGATCAAACCCGGCGACATTCTCAAAGGGAAACGCCGCCGCTGGCTTCACGTGCACCTTGCCGGCGATGCCCACCCGGTAACCCAGCGCGCCCAGATGGTGCGGCATGCTCTTCACGTCCGGTTGGCTGGCCGAGTGGTTCCACGCGCAGCCGTTGTGCAGCGGATACTGGCCGGTCATCAACTCGGCGCGGCACGGTTGGCACATCGCCTCTGCGAGGTAGGCGCGATTAAACGTCAGCCCCTGTTTGGCCAAGCGATCAATGTTCGGGGTTCTGGCATTTTGGCCGCCGTACAATGGCAGGTCGTTGTACGTGCAGTCATCGGCGATGATGATGAGAAAGTTGGGCCGCTTGGCCAACGCCTCACCCGCTTGGCCAAGCACAACAAAAAGCAGCAGTAGAAAAAAGCGAATCATGGTACGAGGACATTCCCTCCGTTGGGTAGCGGGGTTAATTCATTCTCCTGCATCGGTGTAATTTCGCCCCTTAGTCCGCTTGGTTTTGAAACGGGGGCTGGTGCAGAAGAGTTTCACTTCATGGGGCTGCATCCTTGTGACGATGCCTCCCCGGCGGACCACGGCTTGTTCGTCGCCGTAAAGCTGATGCAGGTTGCGTCCGTTCAGCGGCGTCAACCCGGTCACGTCGACGCCGAGGTGGCGGTGGTCGTCCTCGTTGACCAGAATCAGCAGGGAATCGCCGGCGCTGTGTTTCAGCAGGCCACGAACGCCGAGGCCGGGTGGGTCGAACAGATCATCGATGACGGCCACATCGACCGGATGATCGTCGTTCACGAGGAACGGCTCCAGTGGGCTCAACTCGGCGGTGAGGGCGTGGAGGGATTCGCGAAAGAGTGGGTCGTCAATGGTCTGTGTTCCCCAGTACAGGATGCCGCGCGCGCCGTGCACGATGCCGTCGTAGGCCATGAATCGAGACTGGTCAAACGACGGATAGAGCCGCTCCCGGTCGGGCCGAACCGTGTGCCAGGAGAACCCCTGCAACACCATCCAGACCGGTCGGCCGTGGCCGATGGCGTCCCAGCGCTGCACGAGCCGGCCGATGCTCTGCAGGTCGGACCCGGTTTTGCGTACGGCATAGTAGTCGCAGCCGGTGATGTCGACTGAGCCGATGTAGTCGCGGGTGTACTTTACGTCGCTGTCTGCGGCCTCGTTGATCCAGAACGGCAGGTTGCGCCGGTCCAGTTCGCGGACAAGGCGTATGCCCTCGTGCATGTTCGCGATCACACGGCCGCCTTCCCTGCGGGCGTAGTTCACCGCCTTGGGAATTTGGTTGTTCCAGTCCTCGCGGGTGAAGCCGGCTCGTTCCTTCAGGAAACTGTATGCGGTGAATGTCCACACGATTTCATCCGGCCCCTCCCAAACGGTAAGCGCGGGATGATCGTGCAGTGCCTTAACCTGATTCCGTAGCGCCGGGGTGGCCCCCTCCTGCACGTTGAGCGGCACCCAGCCCATCAAACCAAGTTCGTGGGCCGCGTCCAGCGCGTCGCGGTTGCCGCACCGGAGCAGGTTGAAGCCGCTTTCGGCCATGCTCCGGAGTCGCTCCCCGTCTCCGGGGAACTCGTATGAACCGATCGGGAACCGCTGCCTGCCGTTGTGGTCCGTGAGGATGCCGGGGTGTCGCGGCTTCTCTTTCACATCCAGAATCTGCATTCCCGGTTTTGAGGCAACGGAAACGGCGTTCCCATCCGACAGGGTCACGATTTCGTCCTCTTTTTCCGGCCCAAAGTCGGTTCGCCGCGCCAGCACGCGGTTGCCCAGCCGCAACCCGGACACGACCGGGCCGGGCTTGGACGGCACACCGAACTGCACCGGCACACCGCGCTGGATGAAGCCGTTGTACTCCAGGCTTGCCCTGTAGACTTCATGGACGAGTTTGATCTCGGTGGCCAGTTCCGGGCCGGTGCACCAGAGGAAAAACGTGTCATGCCCTCGCAGCAGCATGTGCCACAACACTTCCTGATATTTCTCCCGGCTGAATTGCTGCACTGCCGGGTCCGGTTTTTTCGGCGGAGCCGTGGTGTGCCAATGGACGAACGGGATGATGGGGGTCTGCTGCGGGGTGTGCCGGCCGGCGTTGGAGGCGACCCGCATCATGTTGTAGAACCACCGGTAATCCTTCGGCTCGAAGTCGTACCAGCCAAAGGTGGGATACCATGTGTAGACCACCGGCATCGCAAAGGTGTAACCGCACGAGTCAAACTCATGCGCCCACTCGCGATACTTCGCGCGTTGGTCCACCACCACCGGGACGCCCGGGGTTTCGCGCTCAAAATAGTCGTACCAGTAGCGATGCCCATCGTGGGGATGGACGGCATAATTGCCGACGAGCGCCTCCGGAAAATAACGGGTGACGTTGTCGCCGAACGCCTCGCGTTGAAGCCGACTGCGAATCTCCCGCAGCGTGGTTTGGAACGACCGGAAGTCATCCATGTCCGGCACGTGCTCCCGGCAGCGGCGGCAGCGCTTGGAGCTTTCCCAGGCGCCGTTCCACTCGATCGGCCCGTCGATCTCCCAGTCCGCAAAGATGAAATCGATGTCCACCCCAGCTGCCCTATAACCTTTCAGAAAAGACTCCACCCGTTTCCGGATTATGGGGATGCGATGCTCGAGAGTGAACGGGCAGCCCATCGTGCCGCCGAACGAAGTCTCCGCAAACGGCCGGCCGTTGTCGTCCACGTGCTGCGTCCGGGCCGTCCCGTCAAAAAAGGAGTACAGGCAACTTGTGGCGTGCACCGAGACCATTCCTCCCATCTGTTGCTGCAGTCGACCGATGCGCAGCCCCTCTTTCAGCGACGCCTGAAGATCGTTGTGGTTCCAGTTGACCGAATAGCCGATGCCCCGCTTGGCCAAGCGGTTGAGCGCCTGCTCGGCCTGGCCAAGCGGAAGTGGGGAGAGTGCCCCGCTGATCGGCAGCACAAACATCGGCAACCGCCCATCCAGCGGTTTAGAAACAGGCTTGGTATTCTCCAGCACCACCCGGAGGCGGGTGGGCAACTCCACCTTCGGCTGGGCAACAACCGCCTGGCCAAGCGCCAGGCCAAGCAGCAACGATAAACATTGGTTCACGGGGGGAGTTTCCCGCTCCGTCGGTGTGGGGTCAATAGCGCATCAGTCCCACCACCAATAAAGGAACGAGGCCGGGGCGAGGTGCAGAAGCACCCAGGCGAGGAGGGTGGCCGCGCCGAAGATGAGCGGGTAAAGCGCCCACCGCCGCCGGCTTGGCCAAGCGAGCAATATCAGGGTGGCCGCCGGGACAACGAGCAGGCCCAGCAGGATGCCGATGAAGCCAAGCCCGGTCGCATTGAAGTGGAGGTTGAAGAGCCAGTCGTGCGGGTTGTCGTTCAGCCGTTCCGGCCAGCGGCCAAGCGAAAGCCGCAGGTGCACAGCCAGGCCGTAAAACAACCCCAGCCAGGCGAACGGCGGCGACGCTGCGGCAAGCACGCCCCGGTGCGAAACCCAGCGGCGCGATGCGCTTGGCCAAGTCGGTTTTTCAGCGGGAAAGGTCACGATGCCGCTCATGGCTCCACAGGTTGTACCGGTGCATGAGCGAGTGCGTTTCATTGCCCGGGTAATCGTCGAGCCGCCAAGGCGCGGCGTCCCAGACCCGCGCGGTTCGGTCCCGCGAACCCGTGACAATTCTTTGGCCGTCCTGGCTGAATGCGGCCGAGGCAATCTCGTCACCGTGCCCCTCGAGGATCACCAGCGACTGGCCGCTCTCGGCATCCCAAATCCAGACGGTCGTGTCTTTCGAGGCCGTGACGATCCGGGTTTTATCCGGGCTGAAGGCGACGGATGAAATCTCCGCGTTTTGCCCCTTGAGTTCCATGAGCAACTCGCCGCTTGCGCCATCCCATACACGAGTGATCCGGTCGTCGGAGCCGGTGACGATCTTGTCGCCGACCCGGTTGTAGGCGGCCGAGTTTACCCCTTCGTCGTGATTCAGGGTCAGCAGCAGCCGGCCGGTTTGGGCTTCCCAGACCCGGGCTGCCTTGGTGGAGGAACCGGTAAGCACCCGCGCGCCGTCCGGGCTGAACGACACCGAGTAAATCTCCCCGATATCGTTGCTGTCCAGGGTCATGAGTAGTTCGCCACTTTGCGCGTCCCAGATCCGCGCCATCGTGTCAGCCGAGCCGGTGACGATCCGCGAGCCGTCCGGGCTGAAGGCGACGGAGTAAATCGTTCCATAACCGGGACTCTTCATCTCCGCGAGTTGTTTCCGGCTCGCGACATCCCAAACCTGCGCCTTGCTGTCCTGAAACCCGATGGCGACCCGGTTGCCTTTCGGGCCGTACGCCACGGACCATATCCGGTTCGAGAGATCCATCAGGTCAAGCTGCCGGCCGGTCAGCGCATCCCAGAACCGGGCGGTCCGGTCGTTGGAACCGGTGACGCGCCGTGTGCCGTCCGGGCTGGTTGCCACCGAGGAGACCATGCCGCTGTGCCCCTCCAAAACCGGGCGCGCCTGTTCGTCACGGGCGGTCCAGATCCGGGCCGACCCATCCTCAAACACGGTGACAACCCGGCTGCCACGCGCGCTTGTTGCCACCGACTCGATGACGGCGTCGAATTCTTCAAGGACAACTTCCTGCGGATCCTCTTCCCCGTCCAGGCTTGGTGTTGACGGGGTTTTCCCCTCGAGCGCATCAACAGCCGAGGCGATCGGCTGAAGGTATTCGCCAAGGTTCTTCAGCAGTTTTCCGCTGCCCGCTTCCCAGACGCGGACGGTTTGGTTCTCCGTGGCGGTGACGATTTTTTTATCGTCCCGACTGAAGATCGCCGACTCGAGGAAATCGATGTGCCCCTCGAGGAGCACCATTTGCTTTCCGTCCTGGGCGTCCCAAACCCGCGCCGTCCGGTCGATAGAACTCGAGACCAGCCTCCCTCCGTCCGAATTGTACGCCACCGATCGCACCTCATCGTCGTGCCCCTCCAGCACCCGCAACGCCTCCCCCGCCAGGGCGTCCCAGCTGCGGCCAGTCCGGTCGCCGGAGCCTGTGGCGATTTGCCGTCCGTCCGGGCTGTATGCCACCGACTCGATGACGCCCACATGACCCTCGAGACGCTCCAGCAGCCGGCCGCTTTGGGCGTCCCAGATTCGCGCGATGGTATCCTCCGAGCCGGTCGCGAGCCGGGTTCCGTCCGGGTTGACCGCCAGCGAGTAGATGTTCTGCACGTCCCCCTCCAGCACGGTCAACTGGGGGTTGGCCTTCCTGAGTAGGTAACCCCACTCAAAGTTGCGAAACCTCGCGGGCGCCTCCAGCAGCGCCCGGGTCGCCAGGCCGTAGTTCTTCTCCTCTGCAAAGTTGGCCGCCTGCAAAATCTGGGAGCGGTACAGCCGCTCCTCGGCTTCATCCTTGGCCGCGACCGCCTCGTTCTTGTTGATTACCGCCCAGACCGTCAGCAGGCCCATCACCCCCGCGAGCACGGCCGAGCCGATGCCAAGGATCGCCGCCTGCCGGTGCTTGCGGGCCAGGTCCCGCTGCTTGATCTCGTCGAACCCCACCCCCAGCAGCCCGGAGAGGACCTTCATCATGGAGTTCGCCTTGCCGTCCTTGTCCGGCCGAGCATCCGCCGCGATCGGTTCCGCCTCGATGTCCGTCAGGTTGCCGTCTTCATCGGCGACCACCTTCAACGCTGGCGGGAAACATTCTTCCAACCCAAGCTCCGGCTTGTTCAGCACGTTCGGTTCCCCGTCGACAATCAGGCAGACGATCCGGTTTTGCTTCCCCAGCTTCTTGAACGTGAGCACCTCCTCGTTCACCCACTGCGACTTGGCCGCGTGGGGCGAGCAGATGACGATCAGGTGGCTTGAGTCCCTCAACCCCTTACTGATCACCTCGCTCAGGTCGGCCGCGGTCGGGAGTTCCTCCCGGTCGCGGAACACCGGAAACAGCCGCCTGGGGACCGGGCCGTAAAGCGTGTCGCGCCCGATGATCGCCTTTGGGACGCGGTACCGCTCAATGCCGCGGTGAAGCCATTGCCCCCACTTTTCATCCCGATGCGAATAACTGATAAAGGCTTTGTACTTGAACTGCGGGTCGTCGTCGGGCACGCAGGACGGATACCAACCCGCAGCAAGTGAGACAAGCTAGATTGAAGACCGGGAAAGGGGCGAACAGGGATAATTTGGATGCACAGGATGGCCAACTCGAGCCCTGCCGATCCTGTTGATCCGTTTTCAAATCAAGCCCGCAACAACCCACCCCGCCGCTTGGCCAAGCGCTGACAAACTGATCGAGGACTGGGCCACCTTTTTGCTACAGAATTGGAGCATAAAAAGAGCATCGACCTGGGAGGGTGAAAAAAGTCATTTTTTGCGTGCAATCGGATGGTGGGATGTTATGACGCCCCGACCAATGAGCAATCCAATCGCCCGAATCAATGGCGGATTCCCCGCGACGTGTCGTTTGGCCTTGTCAGCCGCGGCTGCGTTGGCCGTGACGGCCACGGCTGTGGAGTTCGAGAACGGCGTGGTCGAGGGCAGCCTCGACACGACCCTGAGTTATGGTGCCTCGATCCGTACATCGGATCCGAGTGCCGACTACATCGGCATTGCTAACGGGGGCAACCGCTACTCGGTCAACGGCGACGATGCCAGTCTCCACTACGACTCGGGCCTGTTCTCGAACGTGGCCAAGGGCACGCATGACCTGGAGCTGGGTTTCAAGAAGCTGCAGGACTTGAGTCTGTTCATGCGGGGCACGTATTTTGTCGATTTTGAAAACATTCGGGGTGACAGCCCGTTGAGCGATGCGGCCAAGCGCGAGGTGGGCCGTGACATGGAACTGCTCGATGCGTTCCTCTCGTATGACCTGCCGACGGCTACACCGGTGAACATCCGCCTCGGCAACCAGGTGCTGAACTGGGGCGAGAGCACGTTCATCCAGAACGGGATCAACGTCATCAACCCGATCGACGTGACGAAGTTCCGCCTGCCCGGCTCGGAGTTGCGCGAGGCGTTGAGGCCGGTGCCGCTCGTGTCGGTTTCGCTGGAGGCATCGGACAGCCTCTCGCTGGAGGCGTTCTACCAGTTCAAGCAGGAGGAAATGGAGATCGACCCGTCTGGGAGTTACTTCAGCACTAAGGATACCGTCGGGCCGGGTGGGCGGTATGCGATGATTGGCTTCGGTAGCTTCGGCCAGCCGAACATGGAGAGCTGGATGGACAATCCGTTATACGGCCTGCTTGAGGGTGAGCCGGCACGGGTGCCGACGATCTCGAATCCGGGTTTCAACCCGGCTCAGCCGCCGAGCGCCGCCAATGCGCCGTTTCTGCCATCGAACGCGGCGGGGATCCCGCGCAGCGTAGACCGCCGAGCCAGTGACAATGGCCAGTTCGGTTTTGCGGCACGGTATTTCGCGGAGGAGTTGAACATGACGGAGTTTGGATTTTATTTCATCAATTACCACAGCCGGCTGCCGTATTTTGGGGCGATGACGGGACGCGATATTCTCGGCGAGTTGCAGCCGGTCATCGCGCAGGTGAAGGGTGGCATTGGCCAAGTGGATGGGTTGCTGGCCCAGGTCAACGGCGGCCTCGATCAGGTCAACGGCGGTCTCGCCCAGGTCAACGGCGGCTTGGTCCAGGTGGAGGCGGGCTTGGCCGAGTTGAACGGGGCCATCGCCCAATTGGAGGCGGCCGACCCGAACAACGCCGAGCTTGCGGGGCTGAGGGCGCAGCAGGCTGCCGCGCTTGGCCAACAGGAGGGTCTCTTGGTCCAACAGAAGGGTCTCTTGACCCAGCAGGCTGAGTTGACTGGGTCGAAGGCTCAACTGGATGCCAGCAAGGGGGAGTTGAGCGGCCAATTGTCCAGCCTCCAGACCAGCCTTCCGCAGTTGTACGCGGGGACGGCGCGTTATTTTTTGGAGTATCCGGAGGACATCCAGTTGTACGGGGTCAGCTTCAACACGGAGATCGGGGCGACCGGCATCTCGGTGCAGGGTGAAGTTTCCTACCGCAATGACATGCCGCTGCAGATCGATGATGTGGAGTTGTTGATCGCCGGGTTAACCCCGTCGCGGAAGGTGCTGGGCAACATCGGGCTGATCCCCGTGGTGGACACCAACGGCGACGGCGTGGCGGACATGGGCAACCCGGCTTGGCAGGGCCGCAGCATGACTCAGCTTGGGCCGCAGGAATTCAACAGCTACATCCAGGGCTACCGGCGTTTCGATGTCTGGCAGCCGCAGGTGACGGCGACCAAGCTTTTTGGTCCAACGCTCGGCGCCAGCCAGTGGGTGCTTGTTGCGGAGGTGGGGGCGACCATCGTGCCGGATCTGCCGAATAAGGATCTGCTGCGCTTCGATGGGCCGGGCACCGCGCTCAGTGGTGACCCGTTGGCCCCGATGATCCTCTCCGGCGCGGGCGGACACGCGAACGATCGCTATGAACCGGCCAGCGCGTTTGCGGACGATTTCTCGTGGGGCTACCGGCTGGCCGCGCGCATCGACTACACGGACGTGATCGGCGGGATCAACCTGTCGCCGGCGATCGCTTTCGCGGATGATGTCGACGGCAACACGCCGCTGCCGCTGGGGAACTTCATGCAGGATCGTAAGAGCGTGACGGTGGGCGTGACGGCCACCTACCAAAGTTCATGGCAGGGCGCCATCAAGTACACCGAGTTTTTTGGCAACGAGACGTACAACCTCATGAACGACCGCGACTTTGTGCAGGCGATGATCCAATACTCGTTTTAACCCGACATTTTAAAGACAATGAAACGTGCAACTGTTCTTTTACTGACTGCAACCGCGCTGCTCGCGACCGGGCCTGCCAAGGCCAAGGCCGAGCTCACGCCGGAGGAACTGGCGATGCTCAGCAACGAACTCACCCCGGTTGGGGGTGAACGGGCTGGCAACGCTGACGGCACCATCCCTCCCTGGGAGGGTGGCATCACCCAGCCGCCCGCAGGCTACCGCCCAGGGGATCATCACCCCGACCCGTTCCCGGATGATGAGGTGCTGTTCACGATCACGAAGGACAACATGGCCCAGTACGCATCCAAGCTTTCCGACGGCCACCAGCAGGTCCTGAAACAGTACGGCGACACCTACAAGATGCCGGTCTATCGCACGCGACGCAGCGCCTCCGTGCCGAAGTTTTCCTCCGACGCGACTCTGGAGAACGCCCCCAACATAAGGCTGGTGAACAATGGCAACGGCGTGAACATTATTCCCGGTGGCATCCCGTTTCCCGTTCCCAAGAGCGGGCAGGAGGTGATCTGGAATCATCTCTGCCGGTTCCGTGGTTCGACCGGCTTGCGCAAGATCGGGCAGGTGGCCCCGACGCGGTCCGGCGACTACACGGTGGTGCAGCTCGAGGAGAGGTGGCTATGGAATTACCATTTCTCTGGGGTCACGGTCTCCACCGAGACAGAGGTGTCCGCCTACTTCGAACAAAAGATCACCTCGCCCGCGAGGTTGGCCGGCACGATTCTGATGGTTCACGAGACCATCGACCAGACCCGGCAGCCCCGCAAGGCGTGGGTGTACAACACCGGCCAGCGCCGGGTGCGTCGCGCGCCCAACGTCGCCTATGACAACCCCGGCACGGCGGCGGATGGGTTGCGGACCGCCGATCAACTGGACATGTTCAACGGCGCGATCGATCGCTATGACTGGAAGATCGTTGGCAAACAGGAACTGTACGTTCCGTACAATGCCTACAAGCTGCACAGCGACAAGCTCAAGGTGTCGGACATCGTCAAGCCGCTGCACATCAACCAGGAACACACCCGCTACGAGTTGCACCGCGTCTGGGTTGTCGACGCGACCCTCAAGGAGGGCAAGCGCCACATTTACAAGAAGCGTCGGTTTTACATCGACGAGGATCATTGGGGCGCGGTGGTGATCGACCAGTACGACAACCAGGATCGGCTTTGGCGCGTGTCCGAGGCGCACTGCATCAATTACTACGAGGTTCCGGTGCTGTTCTCCACGCTGGATGTGCACATGGATTTGCTGTCCGGGCGTTACCTCGCGCATGGGCTGGACAACGAAAACGAGATGTACGATTTCACGCACCAGTCCCGGCAGAGTGACTACACGCCGGCGGCGCTGCGGCGACGGGGCCGGCGTTAACAGTAACAATTGATTGGTGAGTTTACTCCCCAACCAACCCAACCAACCCAAAAACGGGCCGGGGTTCGCCCCGGCCCGTTCTTCTTTTAAGCATCGCGATCGCGTCATCCCGGCTTGGCAAGGCGGCTGCGTCGTCCTGTTGCTCCTTTGTGCCGGCTTGGCCAAGCCGGTGGCGCAGCCGGTTGACGGGGATGCCGTCATTGCGCGCTTGGCCAAGCACTCCCTGCTGCTCGATATCCACGGGCGGGGCGAACGTGCCCTTGCTGTCGGCGAGCACGGCCACATCCTGCGCACGACGGACAGCGGCCGCAGTTGGCGGCAGGTTCCCGTGCCGACGCGGCGCATGCTTATGGGCGTGTGCCTTGTTGACGATCGGGTCGCCTGGGCGGTGGGCCATCAGTCGGTGATCCTGAAATCCGGCGATGGCGGCGAGACGTGGGCCAAGGCCAACGCCGAGAACGATCCTGAAGCAGACGGGCTCGAGGCCGCCTACCTCGATATCCTTTTTCTGGACCATAAAACCGGCTTTATTGTCGGCTCGTACGGCAAACTACTCCACACGCGCGACGGCGGCGAAAGCTGGACGGTGGCCAAGCAGGAGGATGACCCGCACTTCAGTCACATCACCCCTGCGCCGGATGGCGGCCTGTGGCTGTGTGGCGAATACGGCACGGTGTGGCGCAGCCCCGATCGGGGTGCCAATTGGCAGCCACGCATGACACCGTACGACGGCACGTTCTTTGGCGTGATCCCGTTGGCCAGGGGCGGGGCGGTTGTGTTCGGCCTGCGTGGCAAAATCTTCCGCAGCGAGGACGGAACGGAGTGGGAACGGATTGAGTCGCGGACCAAGGCGCTTTTGCACGGTGGCTTGGCCCTGGCCGATGGACGGCTCGTGCTGGCCGCCGGTGCGGGCCAGTTGCTGCTCAGCGCCGACGGGGGGCGGACGTTCCGCTTGGGCTCCATCGCAGCGGACAAGACCGCCACCGTCACCAGTCTGTGGCAGGCCGCTGACGGAGGTGTGCTGTTGACCAGCGATAAAGGCGTGTATCGGCTCGAGCTGGCCGACATTGTTTTTTAATCCGGCGATCGAATGGTGGCTCTTACAAAAAAACATCCCCGCGTCCACCCTCATCCGGCCTGCGGCCACCTTCTCCCTGAGGGAGAAGGAATCAACGGGGCCACGTTTGGCCAAGCCGGGTTGATGGTTCGCAGGAGCGTCTTGGAGTGCGGTGCTCCGCACCGCTTTGGATCGCGCTCGAAAGCGGCAGGGACTTCCGCACTCCACGAAGCTGGCGCGATCGCCGTAACACACTCTCCCAGCGGTAGAGGGCAGGGGAGAGGGAGAACGCGGGAAATCATCACGACCGGTTGCACATTGTTAAGCCGCCGAAACCTGAATATGGAGGGGGGGGAATGAGCGATACCGGTTTCGCGGCACGGGTGGAGGCGTGGGTGTTCGCTCGTCGCGAATGGATGCTTGGCCTTTTCCTGCTGGCCACGGTGGTGTTGTTCGGGTTTGCCACGCAGACGCGAATCGACGCCAGCTTCGAGAAGCAGCTCCCGCAGGGACACCCGTACATCGAGACGTTCACGAAACACCAGGCGAAGTTCGGTGGCGCCAACCGCGTGATGGTGGCGCTGATGGCGAAGGAGGGGGACATCTTCACGCCGGAATATTTCAAGACACTTGAGGCGGTGACAGGCGCGATGTACGGCATGCCGGGGGTGAACCCGTCGAGTGTCACGTCGCTGTTCACGCCGAACGTCCGGTTCATTGAGGTCGTCGAGGATGGGTTTACCGGGGGGAATGTTGTCCCGGCTGACTTCCCGGCCGGCGAGGCCAATCCAACCCCGGAGGATTTGGCCCGAGTGCGGGAGAATGTGCTCAAGTCAAACTACATGGGCCGGCTCGTGACTGACTCGTTCAACGGCACGATGGTGATGGCGAACCTGCTCGATATCGACCCCGACACCGGCAGGCGGCTTGACACCTTCACCTTGGCCAAGCGGCTCGAGGCGTTGCGTGTGGAGTACGAGTCGGATGCGGTCAGCGTGCACATCATCGGCTTTGCCAAGGTGATGGGCGATGTCCGCGATGGGGCGCTCAACGTGGTGACCTTTTTCGGCATCACCGTGCTGCTGACCTCGCTGCTGGTCTGGTTTTACGCGCAGTCGTTCTGGTTTGCGGCCCTGCCGCTTGGCTGCTCTATCGCAGCGGTGGCGTGGCAGCTTGGCCTACTGTACCTCATCGGTTACGGCATTGACCCGATGTCGATCCTCGTGCCGTTCCTCGTTTTTGCGATCGGCGTGAGCCATGGCGTGCAGATGGTGCGGGCGTTTCGCGCCGAGTTGTTCGCCGCCGCCGACCCGCTCCAGTCGGCGCGTTCAGCGTTCCGGCAGTTGCTCGTGCCGGGAGGCGTGGCGCTGATCCCCGACACGCTCGGGTTTGTCAGCATCCTGCTCATCCCGGTGCCGACCATCCGCGCGCTGGCCATCGCGGCCAGCCTCGGCGTCGCGGTGATCATCCTGACGAACCTGTTGCTGCTGCCGCTGCTGTTGTCATACCAGAAACCGCGCGCCGGATACAGCGACAGCGTGGCCCGGCGCAAGGTGTGGACGAGTCAATTCTGGCACGCAGTCGCGAAGCTGTCCGCACCGCGCGTGGCCATCCCCTTGGTGGGCATCTGTGCGGTGATGTTCGTGCTGGGTTTCTCGAAGGCTATGCGCGTGGAGGTCGGCGACCTGCACCAAGGGGTGCCGGAGTTGCGGCCCGATTCCCGCTACAACCGTGACAGCGCCACGATCACGGGGAACTTCGACCTTGGCGTGGACGTTCTCATCGTGTTCACGGAGACGGTGAAGGATGGCTCGGTGGATTACGGGGTGATGGAATTGCTTGACCGGTTCGAGTGGCACCTGGCGAACGTCGACGGGGTGAAGAACGTGATGGGCCTTGCCGGCATCGCGCGCACGATCAACTCTGGCTACAGCGAGGGTAACCTGAAATGGCGCGTGCTGCCGTTCAACCGCAACATGCTGAATCAAGCCGTTGGGCCTGTGGAGACTGCGACCGGGTTGACCGACTCAGATGGGAGCGTGCTGCCGGTGATGGTGATTCTCCAGGATCACAAGGCGGAGACGTTGCGCCGCGTCGTCGCAGCGGTCAAGTCGTTCAACGAAAAAAACGGAACCGACAAGACACAGTTCCGACTGGCCGGTGGCAACGCCGGCGTGATGGCGGCGACCAACGAGGTGGTTGATGCGGCGCAGTTTCCAGTCCTGATTTACGTGTACCCCGCCGTGGTGTTGCTGTGCCTGGCCAGTTATCGCTCTGTT
>CAYWMH010000002.1:0-34564 GCA_964459315.1 uncultured Verrucomicrobiota bacterium | reverse complement strand
AGACCCTTATCTCGGCCGAAATCGACACGGCTGGCGGGAAGGTCGGCGAGTTCAATGCCGTGGGCCAGCAGGAGTTTGCCCGGGTGGCCAACCGCAAGAACCCGGATGGCTACTACCTTGAAGTCACGTTCGAGGGCGACCCAGCAGCAACTGGCGACCTAAAAAAACGCCTGCTTAAGCTGAAGGACGTCTTCCGCGTGTTCTTCACCAAACCGACGTGATTCGCGGGTTGATTCCGATCGTGCAATCCGGTTAAACTCCAACCATGGCAAGCTTCAACAAAGTAATCCTGATGGGCAACCTGACCCGCGACCCCGAGCTGCGTTACACGCCCAGCGGCACCGCGATCGCCAAGATGGGCCTCGCCGTCAACCGCGTCTGGCGCGACGCCGAGGGACAGCAGAAGGAGGAAGTCACCTTTGTGGACGTCGATGCCTTTGGCAAACAGGCCGAGACGATTGGCCAATACATGCAAAAAGGCCGCCCAATCCTAGTCGAAGGCCGACTCAAGCTCGACCAGTGGGAGGACAAAAACACCGGCCAAAACCGGAGCCGACTCGGCGTCGTGCTCGAGCGATTCACCTTCGTTGGCGGTGGCGGTGGCCAAGCGGGCGGCGGAGACGCTGCCCCGCAGCAGTCCGCCCCTCCCCCATCCGAGCCAGCAGGCGGCCCACCCGTGGACGCCCCCGGGGACGACGACGTCCCGTTTTGAGCAAAGACCAATTCACACCACAAGCGACTCATGGCAAAAACTGACGTTATTTTAATCAAGAATGTGGAAGGCTTGGGCGGGGAATCCGACCAAGTGAATGTGGCCACCGGCTATGCCCGCAACTACCTCCTGCCACACGGACTCGCTATCCCGCTGACCGAGGGCAACGAACGCCGCCTCGAGGCCCTGCGCAAGGTGCGGCGCGATCGCGAAATCCGCGAGGCCAAGGACGCCAAGGAACTGGCCGCCAGCTTCAGGCACCTCATATCGCCCATCAAGGCCAAGCCCCCGGACACCGGCAAGATGTACGGCTCGGTCACCCCGGCAAACATCATCGAGCAGCTCAATGAGCAGTTCGAGATCAAGCTCGACCGCCGTAAGGTTAACCTCGTGGAGCCGATCCGCACGGTGGGCGACCACGACGTCGAATTGCGGCTGCATTCTGAGGTCAGCACCAACCTCAAGGTGCGCGTGGAGAGCAGCAACCCGCTTCCGGAAGAGGAATCCGAGGCCACCGCGGAAGAGGCTCCCGCGAGTTAACCAACAATCACATCATGTCGATAAGCAGGACAGCACTTTTTAATGGGGGCTGTCCTGTTTTTTTATGGTTGCGAGTATGAAGCACGCCTGACGGAGGATCACACCATCCCGGTTGATTGATCCCTGCTTGCTCTGTGGGAGATCGTCCCGGATAACGGTAAAGAGAAAAAGGAACGGATGATGATCCTGAATTTCTCCGCCACCGAGTACATCATTCATTAACCGATCGGGGAGGACGCCATGTACTTCTGTGCCTACCCCATCAAGCACGGTGGCGTGTCATGCGTCCAGCTTTAGGCCATCGGCACCAACGAAGGCCCACCGAGCAAAGGGGAGAAAAACCTGAACCACGTCGCCTCGTATCGACTGGAAAACGAGGAACTCGAAATCAGGCTGCTGAATGAGGAACTGGTGGATGATGAGTTTAAGACCTCAGAGTCGCTGGCGCACTCCTTCCTGAAGCAAAGGCGAAACAAGAAGCTGTTCGTCAACCCGGGCAAGTTCCGAAGGGTCAAAAAGTAGTCCAGACTCCGCCGCGCTTGGCCAAGGTCAGCCGTGCTTCTCGACCAACTGCCGGAACTCGCCAAACAGGCCGCTTGAGTCGTGCGGCCCGGGCGACGCCTCCGGGTGGTACTGCACGCAGAACATCGGCTTGGTCTTGTGCCGCAACCCCTCGACCGTCTGGTCGTTCAGGTTGACACGGTTCACCGCCACGTCGCTAGGCAGCGTGTCGGCGTCCACCATGAACCCGTGATTCTGCGAGGTGATCTCTACCCGGCCGCTCTCGAGATCCTTCACCGGTTGGTTCGCGCCGCGATGCCCGAACTTGAGCTTGCTCGTCTTGCCCCCCATGGCCAATCCGAGAATTTGGTGGCCCAGGCAGATGCCGAAAATCGGCAGCCCCTTGGCCAGCAACGCCGCGACCGCCTCCGTCGCATACGTCACTGCCGCCGGGTCGCCGGGGCCGTTCGAGAGAAATATGCCGGCCGGCTTCTGCTTCAACACCTCCTCCGCTGGCGTGTTCGCCGGGACGAGCGTGACCGCGAAACCGGTCTGCCGCAGTCGGCGCAAAATGTTGTACTTGATGCCAAAGTCGTAGGCAACGATTGGAATGTCCGCTGACGGCATCGGGTCGCGCTGGGTTCGGCCGTCGATCTCGCGCGGCCCCTTCGGCAGCCGAAATGCCGGGCTCAACGCATCCTCCTCGTCCCACACAAAGCTCGACTCATGGGTGACTTCCTTCACGTAATCGACACCGAGGAGGCCGGGCCACGCCTTCGCCTTGGCTAGGGCGTCTTCAGCCGATGCGCCCTCCTCCGTCGTGAGGTAGCCGTTCATCGCGCCGCGGACGCGAAGCTTCTTGGTCAACGCCCGCGTGTCGATCCCCTCAATGCCGGGGATGCCGTTGCGCGCCATGTAGTCACCAAGCGAACTGTCCGCGCGGTAGTTGCTGACGACCGGCGACAACTCGCGCACGACAAAGCCGCTGGCGTGCGTCTGGTACGACTCCACATCCTGCTCGTTGACCCCGTAGTTGCCGATCAGCGGATAGGTCATCGTGATGATTTGGCCCTTGTACGACGGGTCGGTCAGGATTTCCTGATACCCTGTCATGGAGGTGTTGAAACAGACTTCCCCGGCGACCGACGCTGCAGCGCCAAACGCACGCCCCTCGAAAATGGTACCGTCCTCCAGTGCGAGGACGGCTTTAGGCCCCAAGCCAGACATCGCCGGGGAGATTACAGACACGACACCCCATCGGCAAGCGCACTCCGAATGAGGATACCCGCTTGGCCAAGCGCGCCGCCCATGTATGCTGTCAAAACCGCTGTTTTCCACCGGTATGACCCCACATAACCGTTGACAGTTAAGGGTTCGCGGGTATGATTTCGCGCCCTTTTTTCGGGGGCAAATGGCCAAGCGAACCATCAACGACATCGACCTGCGGGGCAAGCGCGTCCTGGCACGCGTCGATTACAACGTGCCGATGGCCGACAAGGACGGCACGATGCGGATCAACGACGACACCCGCATCCGCGCCACCCTGCCGACGCTGCGGTCGATAACCGAGAGTGGCGCAAAGGTGGTGCTCACCGCGCACCTTGGCCGGCCCAAGGGTGAGCGCGTGCCGTCGATGAGTCTCCGCCCCGTCGCCGACCGGCTTTCCGAGTTGATCAGCCAACCGGTCGCCTTCTGCGACCAGTGCGTTGGCCAAGCGGCAACCGACGCAGCAGCCAAGCTAGAGGATGGCGGCCTGCTGCTACTGGAAAACGTCCGCTATCACGCCGAGGAGGAGGCCAACGAACCGGCCTTTGCCACGCAACTCGCCGCCGATGCCGACGTGTTCGTGAACGACGCCTTTGGCGCGGCCCACCGCGCCCACGCCTCAACCGCCGGCGTGGCCGCCGTGCTCAACGCCCGGGGCGGCCAATGCGTGGCCGGCCTGCTGATGGAGCGTGAATTGCAGTTTCTCGGCGATGAACTGGAATCACCGAAGCGCCCGTTCGTCGTCATCCTCGGCGGCGCGAAGGTTTCCGACAAAATCAAGGTGATCGACCGCCTGCTTGACAAGGCCGACACGATCCTCATCGGCGGTGCGATGGCGTACACGTTCAAGCTGGCCAAAGGGTTCACTGTTGGCAAATCACTCGTCGAGCGGGACAAGGTGGATGTCGCCCAGGCGGCTCTCGACAAGGCGGCCGGGTGCGGCGTGCAGTTTTTGATCCCGAGCGACAACCTCATCGCCATATCGACGGAGATCGACGGCAAATTCGCGTTTGGCGATCACCGCGTGAACGACAGCGAAAATATCCCGGACGACGTGGAGGGTGTCGACATCGGCCCCAAATCGGCGGAGGAATTTTGCGGCGTGATCGCCGGGGCCGGGACAATTTTGTGGAATGGCCCGATGGGCATCTTCGAGGATGAGCGGTTCGCTGGCGGCACCTTTGCCGTGGCCAAGGCGGTTTGCGAGGCGACCGCCAATGGGGCCAAGAGCATCATCGGAGGCGGCGACAGCGTGAAGGCGCTGAACAAGGCCGGCCTTGGCGACCAAGTCACCTTCATGAGCACCGGCGGCGGCGCGAGCCTCGAGTTTCTAGAGGGCCGGGAGTTGCCCGGCGTCGACGCCTTGGCTGACAAATAAATCAACGCATGGACAAGGAACGAAAACTGATCATCGCCGGGAACTGGAAAATGAACAAGACCGTCGCGGAGTCGCGCGACCTGGCCAACGGCCTGGTTCGCGAACTGAAAGACGTGACCGAGGTGGACATTGCCGTCTGCCCGCCGTTCACGGCGCTGTCCGCCGTGTCCGAGGCGATTCTCGACTCGAACATCCGGCTCGGCGCGCAAAACATGAGCGAGCACGGCTACGGCGCCCACACCGGCGAGACCGCTGCCGGGATGCTCAAGGAATTCTCCACCCGCTACGTCATCCTCGGCCATTCCGAGCGACGCCAATACCAGCGGGAGTCCGACGAACTCGTCGCCGCCAAGGCCAAGGCCGCCCACGAGACCGGCCTCAAGCCGATCGTCTGTGTGGGCGAACAACTTGAGGATCGTGAGAGCGGCCGCACGGAAGAGGTCGTCGGATCGCAGGTCCGCGACAGCTTGGCGGGCTTGACCGCCGGGCAAATGGAGGGCACGGTCGTCGCCTACGAGCCGGTCTGGGCGATCGGCACCGGCAAAACCGCCACCTCCGCCCAGGCACAGGAAGTGCACGCGTTCATTCGCAACCTGCTGGGCGACATTTTTGATGAGGACACGGCCAAGCGAGTGCGTATCCAGTACGGCGGCAGCGTCAAGCCGGACAACGCCCGCGAACTGATGAGCCAGCCGGACGTGGATGGCGCACTGGTCGGCGGGGCCTCGCTCGACGTGAGAAATTTTTCCGAGATCATCCTGAACTCGATCTGATAGACAAATAGAACCATGAGTGTCCTGATTGGATTATTGACAACCGTACTCGTCCTGAACTGCTTCTTCCTCGTGCTGCTGATCCTGATTCAGCTACCGAAGAAAGAATCCGGCTCCGGTCTGGCCTTCGGCGGCGGCACGCTGGACATGGCGCTCGGCGCCGGAGCGGGAAACATGCTGACCAAGCTGACCAAGGTTTCCGCATCGCTGTTCCTGTTGCTCTGCCTCGTGCTGGCCATTATCGGCAACCCCGGCAAGGACGACATCAGCGCACGCCTCGGCGCCAAGGCAACGCCCGCCACGACACCGGCCACAACACCCACTACGACACCGGTAACAACACCGCCCACGACACCAGCGGCCGCGTCGGTTGAGGCGGAAGTGACCGACAAGGTGGATGACGCCCTAGCCGGCGCCGCAGACAACCCTGCACCGCAGGCTCCCGAAGCGCCCCCCCCTCCTGCTGCCCCTGAGAACCCGGCCGAGACACCGGCCGCACCGCCGGAGGGCGGCGAGAAAAAATAAGCGGAAGCCTCCCATGACTTTCAACGGCGTTCCTGTGCATCGGCTGGGGACGCTTTTTTTGTGCCTCTGCCTGCTTGGCCAAGCCGGCTGTTTTCAGCAGCACGAACCGGCCGACTTCGTGATCATCAACGGCCCTGACCCCGAGTCGCTCGACCCGGCGATCATCACCAGCCAGTCGGATGGTCGCATCGTCTCGGCGCTGTTCGAAGGACTCACCCGCTTTAACGCCGTCACCGCCCAGGCCGAGCCGGCCTTGGCCAAGCGCTGGGACATCTCCGGCGACGGCCTGGTTTACACCTTTCACCTGCGCGACGACCTTCAATGGTCGAACGGGGAGCCGATCACGACGCACGACGTGGTTTACTCGTGGCGGCGTGCCGTCAATCCTGCCACCGCCAGCGACTACGCCGGGATGCTCTATTACGTGAAAAATGCCGAGGCCATCAATAGCGGCGAACTCACCGACCTCAGCCGGCTTGGAGTGCGCGCGGTCGACGACCAAACCGTGCGCGTGGAACTGGCCGCCCCCACTCCATTCTTTATTGAGTTGTGCGCGTTCTGGACGCTGGCCGTCGTACCGGAAACGGCGATCGCACGGCACGGCGACCAATGGTGCCTCAGCCGGCGGCTGCCGGTGAGCGGCTCGCACACGCTCGAACATTGGCGGGTGCGCGATCGGATTCGCCTCCGCAGGAATGAACGATACTGGGACGCGGCCAACACACGAAACGAAGTCATCGACTTTCTGCCGGTGGAGACCCCGGAAACAGCTATCAACCTGTACGAAGCCGGCCAGGCCGACATCATCTGGGACAAGGGCCTTGTGCCGACAGAGCTGCTCGATGCCCTCAGCCGGAGGCCCGACTTTCACCGATTCGACTACCTCGGCACCTACTTCGTGCGGTTCAACACCACGAAAAAACCGCTCGACGATCCGCGCGTCCGCAAGGCGATGGCGTTGGCCATCGACAAGGCACGCCTAGTTGCGAAATACACCAAGGGCGGCGAGAGGCCGGCCGGCCACTTCGTCCCGCCCGGCACTGGTGACTACACCTCGCCAAGCGGCCCGGTGCACGATCCCGACTTCGCCAAGCGACTGCTCGCCGAGGCCGGCTATCCAGGCGGCAAACTGTTTCCGCGCGACTTCGAGTACCTGTTCAACTCCAGCCCGTTGAACAAAAACATCGCGGTCGAGTTGCAGCACATGTGGCGCGAGACACTGGGCATCCAGGTCAAGCTGCGCCAGGCGGAACACAAGGTGTACCTCGCCGCCCAAAGCGCCCTAGACTACCACATCACCCGCAGTAGCTGGATCGGCGACTACAACGACCCCAACACCTTTCTCGACATGTTCATGGCGCGGAACGGCAACAACCGCACCGGCTGGGCCAACGCTGACTACGACCAACTCATCCGCTTCGCCAACGCCACACCCGACTTGGCCAAGCGCAACGGACTGTTCCGTCAGGCCGAGACCATTCTCATCGCCAATGAGTTGCCGATCGCACCGCTGTTTTTCTACGTTGGCATCAATATTTACGACCCCGACCGCATCGGCGGCATCCACCCGAACATCCTCGATATCCACCCCGTTAACGCCATTCACACCATAAAACCTGGCCAGCCGGTGAAAAAGTGAGTGAAAGCCGGTTTTAACGCTTCACATTTGGCGGGGATTTTAAGACATTTGCCGCCCTTTTTCGCCGGGAAATCAATAGGCTAAAGACCCAAGTCATTGGGCATCAAGGCTTTTGACTCCTCAACCATTGTAAATTTATGACCGCTTCGAAAGAAAACGCGCCGTGGGTGACCTTCCGCCCCGAGATTAAGGTGCTGGATTGCACCGTCCGGGACGGCGGCCTCATCAACAACCACCAGTTCGAGGACGAATTCGTCAAGGCCGTCTACGAGACCGCCATCGCCGCTGGCATCGACTACATGGAACTTGGCTACAAGGCCTCCAAGACCCAGTTCGCCCGGGCGGACCATGGCGACTGGAAATATTGCGACGAGGACGACCTGCGCCGGATCGTTGGCGACAACGACAGCCCGCTCAAGCTCACCGCCATGGCTGACGCCGGCAAGACCGACTACAAGACCGACATCCTGCCGGCCGAGCAAAGCGTGCTCGACTTCATCCGCGTCGCCACCTACGCGCACCAGATTCCGACCGCGGTGGAAATGATCCAGGACGCCCACGACAAGGGCTACGAGACCTGCTGCAACATCATGGCCATCAGCACCGTCGCCGATCCCGAGATTGACAAGGCATTGGAGATCCTCGCCGGGACGCCGGTGGAAACCATCGTCGTCGTCGACAGCTACGGCTCACTTTACCACGAGCAGATTCGGGCGTTGGTTCAGAAATACGTAGCCGTGGGCAAGGCCACCGGCAAGGAGGTTGGCATCCACACGCACAACAACATGCAGCTCGCCTTCGCCAACACGATCGAGGCAATCATCCAGGGAGCCAACCGTATCGACGCCACCATGCTTGGGCTTGGCCGCGGGGCCGGCAACTGCCCGATGGAACTGCTGCTCGGTTTCCTGAAAAACCCGAAGTTCGATCTGCGCCCGATCTTCAAGCTGCTGCAGGATCAACTCATGCCGCTGCGCCGCACCAAGGAATGGGGCGCCCTCATCCCGTACGTGGTCACCGGCATCCTTAACCAGCATCCGCGCGCCGCCATGCGCGTCCGTGACACCGAGGACAAAAACAAGTTCCTCGACTTCTACGACGCCTGCATGTCGGAAGTCTGACATCGTCCAACAACTTTCCCAAAGGCGGCCAAACGGCCGCCTTTTTCTTTCTCGCTGGCCTCGGTTCACCTCCCCCGCTACCGTCCCTCCGTGGACGCGCGCGAGGCTTTGGTTGTGTTGAACCTGCTCGAGGGGATCGGGCCGGTTCGCGTGCGGCAACTGCTCGAGTTTTTTGGTGAAGCCACGAAGGTGTTGCAGGCCAGCCGCGCGGCCCTCACACGCGTCAAGGGCATCGGCGACGACCTAGCCGGTACGATTGTCAAGTGGCAATCCACCACCGACCTGGCTGGAGAGTTGAAGCGCGCCGACGACTTTGGCGCGCGACTCGTTTTTCATGACGACGACGAGTACCCCGAGCTGCTCCGTGAGATTTACGATCCGCCGATCGTCCTTTACGTGAAGGGGCGCCTGCTGCCGGAGGACAAAAACAGCATCGCGATGGTCGGTGCGCGGCGCACGACGCATTACGGGCAAGACGCCGCCCGCAAACTGGCCTACCAACTCGCCGGCCACGGTGTCACGGTAGTCAGCGGCGGCGCGCGCGGCATCGATTCCGCCTCGCACCAAGGCGCCCTCTCGGCCAAGGGCCGAACGATCGCCGTGCTCGGCACCGGGATCAACATCGTTTACCCGGCGGAGAACGCGGAACTGTACGAGCGCATCATCGAAAACGGCGCGGTGATCACCCAGTTCCCGTTCAACCGGAAGGGCGACAAGCAGAGTTTCCCGATCCGCAACCGCATCGTCGCCGGAATGACGCTTGGCAGCGTGGTGGTGGAGGCCGACCTGAAAAGCGGCTCGCTCATCACCGCCAACATGGCCGCCGACAACAACCGGCAGGTGTTCGCCGTGCCGGGTCGGATCGACTCGCCGCAAAGCCGGGGCTGCCACAACCTGATCCGCAACGGAGCCGCACTTTGCGAAAACGCCGAGGACATTCTCGCCGAGTTTGAGCATCTGGCGCTTGGCCAAGCGCTTGGTCAAGCGGACGCCGCGGAGCCGGTACCGCTGGCCAACCTCACGGACCACGAGCAGGCCGTGCTGGATATCCTCGATGCCACCGAGCAACCGATCGACACGGTTATAGCCAACAGCGGGCTGCCGGTGGCGACGGTCTCGGTGGCGTTGCTCGGGCTGGAGATAAAGCGCATGGCCAGGCAACTTCCAGGCAAACTGTTCGCCCGCCGCTGAACGGGTCTTCCGAAAGTGCGAAGTTTTTTTATCCGCAGATGCCGCAGATCCTCGCAGATGTTTTATCTGCGAGGATCTGCGGCATCTGGGGATGATCTCTTCTCGATCTTGGCGGCGGTGTTGGCCCAGTTCATCGGCTTGTTGGGCAGTAGGCCAAGGTAAAGGATCGCCGCGACGCAGAGGCCAAGCGCGACCCGCGTTGGCCAAGCGACCGCCACGGGCGATTCGTCCGGCGTCTCCCTCGACCAATACATGGCGCGGATGATGCAGAAGTAGTAGTAAATCGACACGACGACCCCGAACACCGCGACTGCCAGCAGCACGAAATAGCCGGTATTCCCAAACGCCTCGGCGGCCACTGATTTCACCAGCAGGAATTTGCCGAAAAACCCCGCCAGTGGCGGGATGCCGGCCAGCGATACCGCGCACAACGCAAGCGCGAACGCGAGGCACGGCGAGCGTTTGTACAGGCCGGACAGACAGGCGATGTCCTCCCCTTCACCATCGCGGGTAACGAGGTGGATGATAATGAATGCCGCCACGAGCGTGAACAGGTAGCCGGCGAGGTAGTACAAAATCGCCGCTGTCCCCTCGCCCGACTGGGCCACGATCCCCATCAGCAGGTAGCCGGCGTTGGCGATGCCGGAGTAGGCCAGGAGCCGCTTGAGGTTGCGCTGCGGGAGGGCGCAGAGATTGCCGTACAGGATCGTCAACGCGGCAACGGCGATCAAAAGGCCGGTCCACTGCGCGGTGAGTTCCGGGACAACGCTGCCGAACAGGCGGATCAGCAGCACGAACCCGGCCGCCTTCGAGCCGACGGCGAGGAAGGTCGTCGTGGGAGGCGGCGCGCCCTGGTAGACGTCCGGTGCCCAGACCTGGAACGGGAACGCGGAAATCTTAAACGCCAGCCCGGCAAACACGAACAGCATCCCGAATAAAAAGACGTTGCTCCCCAGCAGCTCGGCGTGCGCGGCGCGGATCTCGTTGAATTTCAGGCTGCCGGCCTCGCCGAACACGAGCGCGATCCCGTACACGAGGAACGCCGACGACACCGCGCCGAGAATCAGGTACTTCACCCCGGCCTCGAGCGACTGCATCCGGTGCCGCTGAAAGCTGACGAGGATGTAAAACGTCACGGTGATCAACTCGATCGAGACGAACAGGAGGCTGAAATCGTTGGCCGACGCGGCAAACATCATCCCCGACAATGCGAACAGGATGAACGCCAGGTACTCCGACACGCCGCCCCGCAGCCGCGCGGCGAAGTCGACCGCGAATGTCAGCACGAAGATGCCCGCCAACAGAAAGAACCGCTTGAAAAAGAGAGCCAATTCGTCGAGCTGGAAAATCCCGCCGAACGCCTCGCCGTCGGCCAAGCCGGTATAGCTCTCCCGGAAACTCAACAGGAACACGAGGCCAAGCGCCCCGGCGGCGATCCAGCCCAGCGCGCGGCGCGCGGTCACCGGCAGGAACAGGTCACCGAGCAGCATGCACAGGCCAAGCGCCGCGACCATCATCTCGAGTTGAACAAATTGTAATTGGTCGCCCATGTCCGTTTACCTACCGGTCGCCTCCGTTGCCTGTGGCTGGCTTGGCTTGGCCAAGCTCACGATCTTCGCCACGTCACCCTCGATGCGCTTGGCCAGCTGGCCCGGCGCGAAGCCGAACACCAATAACGCAGCCAGTAGAAGGCCAAGCGCCGTCGCGATCAGCGGGCTTAGGTCGGCCGCCTTGGCCCAGTCCCCGCCAAGCGGCCCGTGCAGGATGCCGCGAATGGCTCGTATCATGTACAGGCCGCCGATCACCAGCGCGCTCCACGCAGCGATGACCGTTACCGTCTTTAGCCCAGCCGCCCAAGCGGCGAAAAAGACCGTCACCTCGCCGACAAAATTAGCGAAACCGGGCAGCCCGCAACCGGCCAAGAGCGCCATCAACAGCGCCGAACCGGCGAGCGGCATCTGCCGGAGCAGTCCGCCCATGCGACCCATCTCGAGCGAGCCGGTTTGCCGGTACAGATGCCCGCTCAGGCCAAAGGCCAGGGCGGCCAGCAGCCCGTGGGCGATCATCACCAGCACCGCGCCGGTCAAGCCGATCACATTCAGGCTGGCGATGCCAAGAAAGATGAAACCCATGTGCGCCACGCTCGAGTTGCCGATGAGTTGGTTGAGGTCCTTTTGGCGTACAGCGACCAAGCCACAATAGAGCAAATTGGCCAGCGCCAGCCATGCCAGCACACCGAGCCAGCTTTGCGCGCCAGCCGGAGCCATCGGGATGGCCACGCGGATCAGGCCGTACAAGCCGAACTTTTTTAGCACACCGGCGTGCAGCATCGCGGTGGCGGTCGGCGCGGCGCCGTATCCCAGCGGCGCCCAGGTGTGAAACGGCCACAGCGAAACAAGAATGCCGAAGCCGAACATCAGCAGCGGGAAAATCCATTGCTGCGCCGCCTCGTCAATCGGCGTCACCTGCACCGTGGCGATCAGTTCCGGGATGCTGAACGACTTCGCCCCGGCCTGCACGTAGATACCGATCAACCCGACAAGCGCCAGCAACGCGCCGAGGCTGAGGTAGAGCGTGATCTTGTAGGTCGCGTAATTGCGGTTCGCCCCCCTGCCCCACACTCCGATCATAATGAACGTCGGCACCAGTGCCAGTTCGTGGAAGAAGTAAAAGAAAAACAGATCCATCGAGGCGAACGCGCCGAGGATGCCGCCGATCATCAGGTTGAGCAGGATGTGAAACTCCTTCACCCGGTGCGCGATGTCGTCCGCGCAACAGGCCGCCGCAAAGGCGACGATCGCGCCCATCAAGATAATGCCGATGTTAATGCCGTCTGCAGCCAGGTGAAAATTCAATCCAAGACTCTCGACCCAAATCCACTTGGTCTCGAACTGTAAAACACCGCCAACCTCGAACGAGCAAAACGCGATCAACGCACACAGCAGCGACAGCCCGGACGCGCCCAGCGTGATGCCGCGAACCGCCCGGCGCTGACTCCCGGGCACAAACCCGACAGCCGCAGCGGCGAGCAACGGCAACAAAACTATGATTAACATCCAGTCCATTTCCGATCAGCCCAATGTAAAAATCAAAAGCGCGGCCATGCCGGCGGCGAACCAGAAGGCGTATGTCTGCAGGTTGCCGGTTTGAGCCAAACGCAGTACGCGCGCGGCCAACTCGGTCGTGCCGTGAGTGCCGCGCACCAGCAGCCCGGCGATCACCCAGCGGTCGATGGCGTCAGCCAGCTTGGCCAAGTTCTCCTGCACATGGTCGATGAGCCACTGGTACGCCTCGTCAAACCAAAACCGGTCGCGCAGCGCCTTGGCCAAGCGCCCCAGCCAGGCCGGCAACGGATCGGTCTTGGCCCCGCTGTAAAGGCTGTTGGCGACAAGCATGCCAAAAACCAGAACAACCAGCGACGCAGCCAGCACCAGCGGGTTCGGTGCGTGGGCGTTGAAGTAACCGGAGATCACCGACGGCACAGCGAGCAGAATCAACGGCCCGGTCATCACGGAGGGACTTTCCACCGCGCCCCTGGCCTGGGCCGAGCGCGGCTCGCCCATGAACGCAACGACAAACAGCCGCGTCATGTAAAACGTCGTCAGCAGCGCGACGAGCACGGCGACTAGAAACAGCAAAAGATTGTTCTCCAGCGCGGCGTCGAGGATGGCTTCCTTGCTGAAAAAACCGCTAAATAGCGGCACGCCGCAGAGCGCCATCGTACCGATCAAAAACGTCCAGTACGTCTTGGGCATCCGCTCGCGCAGCCCGCCCATTTTCCAGATATTCTGCTCGTGATCCAGCGCCACGATCACCGAACCGGCACCGAGGAAGAGCAGCGCCTTGAATGACGCGTGCGTCGTCAGATGAAACATCGCCGCGTCGGGTGAGCCCAACCCCACCGCCATCACCATGTAGCCGAGTTGCGACAGCGTCGAGTAGGCGAGGATACGCTTGATGTCGTCCTGCTGCACCGCCATCAGAGCAGCCAAAAGCGCCGTGAGTCCGCCGATCCACGCAATCGCCTCCATCGCCCACGTGCCGTCGATCAGGAAAAACACGCGGCACAGCATGTAGACACCAGCGGCCACCATCGTCGCGGCGTGGATGAGCGCGCTGACCGGCGTCGGCCCCTCCATCGCGTCCGGCAGCCAGACGTGCAGTGGGAACTGCGCCGACTTGCCCATCGCGCCGCAGAAAATCAGGAAGCCGGCCAAGCCGCAGATGGCTGTTGCCTCTGCTTTCTCCAACTCGGCGAACCCAACGGTGCCAAGCGCAGCCCACACCATCAGGATGCCGAGCAGAAAGCCGAAGTCGCCGACGCGGTTGGTGAGGAACGCCTTCTTGGCAGCATCGGCCGCACTTGGTTTTTCGAACCAAAAACCGATCAGCAGATAACTGGAGACGCCGACCAATTCCCAGAAGATGAACATCATCACAAAGTTGTCAGCCAGTACGATGCCGAGCATCGAGAAGACGAACAGGCTGAGGAAGGCGAAGTAGCGCGAGAAATCACGATCCTCCTTCATGTAGCCCAGGGAGAAAATATGGATCAAGCTCCCGACGCCGGTGACGACGCAGAGCATCAACTTGCTCAACGGGTCAATCTGCAGCCCGATGTCTATCTGCAGCCCCTCGATCGCAAGCCAAGGGATGCTCGAATGCAATTCGCCGCCAACGGCGATCAGCCAAAGCGTCAGCAAGAACGAGCCAACCACCGCGCCGACGGAGAGCACCGCGCTGGCCAAGCGCGACCGATACGCGCCCAAGCCGATGGCCGCCACCGAGAACAGCGGAAGCAACAAGATCAGCCATGCGGCGATGTTCATCGTTTACAGTTTCATCATGGCCAGGTCCGCCACCTCGGTAGTCTGGCGTTTGCGGTACAGGGCGACAATCAAGGCCAGGCCAACAGCCACCTCTGCCGCCGCAACGGTGATGATAAAAAACACCATCACCTGCCCGTCGAGGTTACCGTTGAACCGGGACATCGCGACGAGCGCCACGTTGGCCGCATTGAGCATCAACTCGAGCGACATGTAGATGATCAGCAGGTTGCGCCGCACGATCACGCCCAGCAGGCCGATCGCAAACAGCGCACCGCTCACCATCAGGTATTGACTCAGGGTCGGTTCCATCAGCGCGGCTCCTTTCTGCTCAACAAAATCACGCCTACCATCGCCACCAGCAGCAGCACAGAGACAATCTCAAACGGCAGGATAAACCCGTTGTCGGGACTGAATAGCGCTTGGCCAAGCGCGCGTGTGCTGCCCACCGCCTTGAGCGGCTTGGCCTCCGCTTGGCCTGCTTCCGCCGCCGCCTCGTGGCGCGGAGCCTCACCGCCGTACGTTTGATCGATGGAGCCTTTGTAAACGAGGAACAACGCTCCGACTGCCAATAGCCCCATGGTGAGACTGACGAGATTGAGCTTGCGCCGGGCGCCCTCCCGTAGATCAAGCAGCATGATCACGAACAGGAACAACACCATCACCGCACCGGCGTAGACGAGAATCTGCACCGCCGCCAAAAAGTACGCGCCAAGCAGCACGAACAATCCCGAGATCGAGATCATCGTCGTCACGAGGAACAACGCACTCGTCACTGGGTTACGGCTGAACGGATTGGCCACCACCAGCAGCGCACTCAGCACCGCCAGCCCCGCGAAAATGTTGAACAGCGTTCCTTCCATCCCTAGCTTATCGCGTCAGTGAAATTTCGGTTGTTCCCCGGCTTCCCGCGTCTTAATCTCCCATTTTTTGACGCCCTCGGTCACCCCGTCCTGTACGTGGTGATCGTAGGCACGCCGATCCGCACCACCCAGCGCGAGCAGCTTTTCCTTGTCGTAAACCAACTCCTCACGACTCCCGCCGGTGAGGGCGTAATCTTTTAGCAAATAGATCGCCTCCTCCGGGCAAACCTCCTGGCAGTAGCCGCAGTAGATGCAGCGAAGCATGTCGATCTCGAATTCCTCCGGCATTTTCTCAACCCCTTCGCGGTCGGCCGTGCTGCCCCCGCCCGGAGGCGTGATGCGGATGGCCCGCGGCGGGCAGACAAACTCACACAACTGGCACGACACGCACTTGGTGTTCCCGTCCACATCCTTCACGAGATACGGCGCGCCCCGGTAGCCGTCCGGGACGTCCCATTTCTCCTCCGGGTACTGCATCGTGTTCTTGGCGGCGTACCCCGCCTGCTTGGCGCCATATACCTTTGAGCGTTTCCACGAGAAGAAATGCCGCAGCGTGACCTTGAAGCCGTTGAACAGCGTCGGCAAATACAGCCGCTCCCACCAGGTCAGTTTTGTGCGGTTGACTTTCATGGCATCCTCAACTGTGCAGCCCCCACATTACGATGGCCGTCACGATGATGTTGGCGAGGCTCAATGGCAGGAACCGTTTCCAACCTATGTTCATCAGTTGATCGTAGCGGAATCGAGGCAACATCCAACGAATCCAAATCATCAAACCAAGGAACATCGCGATCTTCGCGATGAACACGCCAATGTGCACCAACCCTTGGGCAAGCGACTGGGCCGGTGTGTTGAAAAATTCGCCGAGCGGCAGCGTCCAGCCGCCGCAAAACAGCACCACCATTAGCGCTGAGCCTGCGATCATCGCGGCGTATTCGCCCATGAAAAAGAGGGCGAACCGCATCGAGCTGTACTCGGTGTTGTAGCCGGCCACCAGCTCCGTCTCCGACTCCGGCATGTCGAACGGCAGCCGGTTCGTCTCCGCAAAGATCGCGATCAAAAAAATCACAAACGCCACCGGCTGCTTAAACACCAGCCAATCTAAAATACTCTCGTGCTGATAGGCGACCACGCTGGAGAGGTTCAGCAACCCCGCGTTATTCATGTATTTCGCCCACGCGGTGGATTTATCAATCAGTTCAGTCTGCCAAGCAGGATCGGCCGCCAGCATGAACACGGGCACGACCGCCAAGCCCATCGCGATCTCGTAGGAAATCATTTGCGCCGTCGAGCGGATGCCGCCGAGGAACGGATACTTCGAGTTCGAGGCATAGCCAGCCAGCACGACGCCGTACACTCCCAACGAGACGATGCCGAAGGTAAACAGAATGCCAACATCAAGATCAGCGATGACCATCTTCTGTGCCCCGAGCAGCGAGCCAAACGGCAACACAGCAAGCACCACGAACGATGGCACCATCGCCACCGCTGGGGCCATCCAATAAAATACTTTCCGCACATGAGCCGGCGTGAAGTCCTCCTTTACCAACGCCTTCAGCCCATCGGCCAGCGGTTGGCCAAGACCAAGCAGTTTGATGTTTGTGAACGGAATGCCAACACGGTTCGGGCCAATACGATCCTGGATCCAAGCCGAGATGCGACGCTCGGCAACGACCGAGTAGGCGACCATCGGCATCACCACAGCAAACACGCCCACCACCTTAAGCAGCGTCATCACCCACGGCTCGGCGAACAGTCCTGTCATCGTGGCGAACATCAAAGTTTCACATCCGCTCCATCATCGCCCAAGCCGCCCCATGTCAGCCCGGCGGCCTTGAACGCCTTCACCTCGCCGGCCATTTGGTTGAACAACCCCTCGATGCTGTTGAAGCCGTCGAGTCCGGTGAGGTTGTGAACGAGTTCGTGCAGCACTTCCCACTCCGGCATTGCGTCCCCGGGCGGCTCAAGCGCCTTGTTGAACCTCTGCACACGGCCCTTCACGTTGGTAAACGTCCCACGCTTCTCGGCGTGCGCGCAGCCCGGCAGCAAAAAGTCAGCTTTTTTCGTCGTGGCGCTTTGTAGGATATCACTGACAATCAGTGTGTTAAGCTTTCCGATTAGCTTGGCGTCAATGCCGTGCTGCGTGACGTCCTCACCGTACACGATCAGCGTCTTGATTTTGCCGGATGCGATGCCCTTGGCGATCGTGCCCAGCTTTGAGCCGACGCTCTTGGTCGTGATGCCGGTCAACTGCGCGCCGGTGGTATTCGGGTTGCGATCCCCGGCGACGAGCAGGTGGTCGGGCTCGCCTTTGCGCGGCACCGAGTCGGTCAACGCCTTGAAGCGCTTGGCCAATTTGTACAACAGGAAAAGCTCCTCGTTGCTCTGGCGAGCCGAGGCGACAACTGCCACCGAGTCTTCTTCGGCCTTGGCCAAGCGGTCGGTAATCTCGCGCAACGCGCTTGGCCAAGCGGTGTCGCCCTTCGGCCCGCGCACCTTGGCCAGACGATCGTCACGGCCGATCCACTTGTAGTCGAGCCGGCCCGCGTCGCACATCCAATCGCTGTTGACCGCATCGTTCCGACGCGGCTCGTAGCGGTACATCCGGTTTTCGCGCGAGCCGATGATCGTGTTGCAACCGGTGCCGCAGCCGGTGCAAAGGCTCTTGGTTTCCTTCAGGAACCAGACGCGCATCTGGAACCGAAAATCGTCCGAAGTCAGCGCGCCCACCGGGCAGAGATCCACTGTGTTGAGCGTGTAGTTGTTGTCAAACGGCTCGCCGGGATAGGTCGATATCTCGTTGTAGCTGCCTCGGTTCACGATGCCCAGCGCATCGTCGCCGGCGATGTCGGCGGTGAACCGGATGCAGCGGGTGCACAACACGCACCGCTCGGCGTCGAGCGTGATGCGCGGGCCAAGGTCGACGGCCTTCGGCTTGTGCACCTTCACCTCGGCGAACTGGCTCTGCGCCTGTCCGTGCTCGACCGAGTATTCCTGAAGTTTGCATTCGCCGGCCTGGTCGCAGATCGGGCAGTCAAGCGGGTGGTTGATCAGCAACGACTCAAGCACCGCCTCGCGCATCTGCCTCGTTTCCGGGCTGCTGGCGTATATCTCCATCCCGGGAATGATGCCGGTCGCGCAGCCGATGACGCCCCGCGCCGTTCCCGTCTCATACGGAAGCTGCATCGGGAAAACTTTTGGAGTGCCGTCGTCGTTCGTCGGTGGTTTGCCGTCCGGGCCGGGCCGTCCGGGCATGGCGACATGCACGAGGCACATTCGGCAGTTGCCGGCCACCGGCAGCTTGGGATGATAGCAGTAATGGGGAATCTCGATACCGGCATGCTTGCAGGCCTGCAACACCGTGGTCGGCTCCGGCTGGCCCTGCCAGTTCGGCGTGGTGCGCGGCACCTCCACTGCGCGGCCATCCACTTTCACCGTGACGGTGTCAACTGCAGGTTCTGTCCGATCGGCTGCCATCGTTATTTCGTTGTGGCCTCCCCGTTGCGCTTGGCCAAGCGGGCCTCATCCTCTGCGCCGCGTTTCTCGAAATCGTCGCGGAACTTGTCCACAAAACTCATCACCGGCCAGGCGCACGCCTCGCCAAAGGCGCAAATGGTGCGGCCCTGTATGTTCTGCGCGATATGTCGCAGATAATCGGCGTCGCCCTTCCGCGCCTCGCCGCTGCGCATGCGCTTGAGCGCCTTGGCCATCCAGAGCGAACCTTCGCGGCACGGGGTGCATTGGCCGCAGCTTTCGTGCGCGTAAAAGTCGGAGAGATTGCCAAGCGCCTCGACGATGTCGACGGAGTCGTCCAGCACGATGATCGCGCTCGAGCCGGACATCGAGCCGCATTTCATCAGCGTGTCGAAGTCGTACGGGATGTCGAGCAGATCGAGTTTCTGCTCGGTGACCTCGCCCCATTTGTCCTTGCTTTGGATGGTGAACGCCTCCTCGGCGCGAAACACCTTTGACGACGAGCCACCGGGGATGATCGCGCGCAGCTTGCAACCGTCGCGTAGACCTTGGCCAAAGTTTTTGTGAAAGATCAGTTCACCGAGCGTGGCCTTTCCGACTTCAATCTCGTAGTAGCCGGGGCGCTGAACGTTCCCACTCAGGCTGACGATCCGCGTGCCGGTGTTGCCAGCCGTGCCCAGCGAGGCGTAGGCGTCGCCGCCCATCTCCATGACATGCCGCACATTGCAGAGCGTCTCGACGTTGTTGACGATGGTCGGGCACATATAGAGGCCAAGCGCCGCCGGGAAGTACGGCGGTTTGATGCGCGGGTACGGCCGCTTGCCCTCGAGCGACTCGATGAGCCCGGTTTCCTCGCCGCAAATGTACGCGCCCGCACCGCGGTGCACGTGAATCTCAAGGTCGTATTTCGTGCCGCAGATGCCTTTGCCGAGGAACCCCTTGGCCTTGGCCTCGTCGATGGCGCGGTTGAGGATCTTCGCGCCCTCGGGGAATTCGCCGCGAATGTAAATGTACGCCAGCTTCACCTCGTTGGCGAAGCACGACAGGATCATGCCTTCGATGAGTTGATGCGGATCCTTGTGGATGATTTGCCGATCCTTGAACGTGCCCGGCTCGGACTCGTCGGCGTTGCAGATCAAGTAGACCGGCTTGCCGGACTTGCGATTGACGAAGTTCCACTTCACCCCACACGAGAATCCGGCCCCGCCCCGGCCACGCAGACCGGAAGCAAGCACCTCCTTGCGAACGGTTTCCTGCGGCGTCACGACACCGCCGCCGGTCTTCCTAGGCTTGAGCCGGAGGACCTTTTTCAAGGTCTTGTAGCCGCCATGCTTCAGGTAACAGCGAATGTCGTTCGTGTAACCCGCCTCATCGACGTGCTTCAAAACCAGTTTCGTTTCTTTCGGCATTCAACGATTCGGGCCTTGACTCATCCGGCCCGGTTTTACTATGTATTTCCTCAACGGCGTTGCCGAATAGTGTAACGGTAGCACGAGTGACTCTGACTCACTTTGTCTAGGTTCGAATCCTAGTTCGGCAACCATCTTCATTCGTCGTATTTCTCCAGGATTTCATCCGCCCTGTCGTTTGAGATATTTTCGTAAAAGTCGTCGTTACACATCATCACCGGCCCGGTGCCGCAACTGGCCAGGCACTCGGCGAACTCGACACCGAACCTGCCGTCCTTCGTCCGCTGCAACCCCGGCGCATTCGCATCGAGACCAAGCCGACTGCAAATATGCCCGTGCAACTTCGCGCTCCCGGCCAGGGCGCAGCTCAACGTCCGGCAAACCCGCACGACGGTTTTCCCGGGGTCGTGCTCGCGCAACATCGGGTAAAACGTCACCAACTCGTGAATGTTGATCGGCTTGAGACCGAGCTTGGCCGCCGCCCACTCCTGGGCCTCCGGCGAGATGTAACCGAACTCCTCCTGCAACGCATGAAGCACCATCAGCGACGCGCTGCGTTTCTCCGGGTAGCACTTCACTAGCCGGTTGACTTCGCGCTCCAGTTTTTTGGGGACGACAAAACTCATCGGTCGCATTCCCCCATCACGAAGTCGAGGGATCCCAGGATCGCCACCACATCGCTGATCATGTGTCCCGGCAGCATGTGCGGCAGGATGCCGAGGTTGACGAACGACGGCGCGCGAATCTTCAGACGGTACGGCACGCCACCGCCTTTGCTCATGATGTAAAAGCCAAGCTCACCCTTCGGGTTCTCGGCGCCAAAATAAACCTCGCCAGCCGGGGCGTCCTGCCCCTGCGTCACAAGCATGAACTGGTGGATCAACTCCTCCATGCTCGTGAGCACCTTTTGCTTGTCCGGCAAGACGATCTTGCCGTCACCCACGTTGACCGGGCCGCCGGGCAGTGCGGCGAGGCATTGCTCGAGCAGGCGCACGCTCTGGCGCATCTCCTCCATGCGGACGAGGTAACGGTCGTAACAGTCACCCGCCTCGCCGTACGGCACGTCAAAGTCGAGCCGGTCGTACACGAGATACGGGTGCACCTTGCGAAGGTCGTGCTCCACGCCGCTCCCGCGCAGATTCGGGCCAGTCAGGCCGAAATCGATCGCCTCCTCCCGGCTGATCACGCCGATGTCGCGGGTGCGATCCACAAAAATCTTGTTCCGTGTGAGCAGCTTGTCCGCCTCGCTGATGGCCACGCTGACTTCCTTGGTGAACTTGACCAATTCGTCCGTCCAGCCATCCGGCAAATCACGCGACAACCCGCCAATGCGCGTGTAGGTCGTCGTGAAACGCGCGCCGGTCAGCGCCTCAATCAGGTTGTATATTTTTTCGCGCTCGGTAAACGTGTGCAGGAACACCGTCATCGCGCCGACATCCATGGCAAACGCCCCGATGCCGAGAAGATGCGCCGAGATGCGGGCCAGTTCGCAGCAGATCACGCGGATGTACTGGCAGCGCTCCGGTAGCTTTTCGTGGATGCCAAGAAGCTTCTCCACCGACAGCGCGTAGGCGACGTTGTTGGCCAGCGGCGCGAGGTAGTCCAGCCGATCCGTGTACGGGATGAACTGGGTGTAGGTCATGTTCTCGGCGATCTTCTCGTCGCCGCGATGCAGGTAGCCGATCTCCGGGTCGGCCTTCGTGATGATCTCGCCGTCGAGTTCCAGCAACAGCCGCAACACTCCGTGCGTCGCGGGATGCGACGGCCCCATGTTCAGAGTCATCGTGTCGCCCCGCACATCCGCCAACTCGTCCAGGGCCTGTGCCGAGCGTGCCGCCGAATCCCCCACCTTCAATTCCTTGGTTGCCGCCATCAATCAGCCTTCCAGGTCGCGCATACGGGGTTCGCGTGCGGTCGAGTCTACGCCACCGGCCACGGTGACAAACGGCCCGCCCTCAAGCGGGGCCGGATCGGAGAATGCCACGTCCAGCATCTCGCTTGGCTTGCCAGCCAAGGGGAAATCCTTTCGCAACGGGTAATATGGATAGCCCTCCCACATCAGAATGCGGCGCAGGTCGGGATGCCCGGCAAACCGGATCCCCATCATGTCGTACGACTCGCGCTCATGCCAGTTGGCTGTGTGCCAAACCGCCGACACCGAGGGTAACTCCGACGCCTCCTCACTCACGCTCGTCTTCAGGCGCAGGTGACAACCGTGTCCGTAACCATACAGGTGATAAACCACCGTCCATCGTGGAACGTCATCGCCGTTGTCGATGGTTGTGAGATCGACCAAAAAGTCGAAGCCCAGCGACTCCCTTGCGAACTGGCATACGGCCTCGATTTGCGAAGCGTCCGACACTTCGAGCGTCCACTCACCACGAAACTCCGCCGGCAAGGAGACAATCTCCCTGAATTGTTGCTTGAGTTTACTGGCCAGATGCTTCGCGCTCATCCGGGTCTTAAGCGACCACCGACTCTCTGGCGCGGGCCGGCTTGGTATCCTTGATATGAGGCTCGTGTGAAAGCTTGTTTTGGAGGGTCATCAACCCCTCGAGCAACGCCTCCGGGCGCGGCGGACAGCCACTCACGTAAACATCCACCGGCAATATCCGATCCACCCCCTGCAATACCGCGTAGCTGCGGTACATGCCGCCAGTCGAAGCGCAAGCCCCCATCGCGATCACCCATTTCGGCTCCGGCATCTGGTCGTAAATCCGACGCACCGCGAGTGCCATTTTGTAAGTAACCGTTCCCGCCACGATCATCAGGTCGGATTGGCGGGGCGAGAACCGCATCACCTCCGCGCCAAATCGCGAGATATCGAACCGGCTAGCCGCCGTTGCCATTAACTCGATACCGCAGCAGGCCAAGCCCATCGGCATTGGCCAGAGGGAATTCTTGCGAAACCAGTTCACGGCAGCCTCCAGCGTGGTGTGCACGACATCACCCTCGACCTTGGAGTTGTAACCTAATTTAGTGCTGCTCATGACGGCTTGACGATCCCTGTCGGGCAATCTATCGCCGGCGTTTCGCAAGGTCAAAATGAATTTGTGAAAAAATTCACAAAGTCGGCCGAATGGCACTTTTTCTTTAGATTTCCCTGAGTCAAGCGGTCAGCGACTTACCCGAAGTCGAAAGAATCTGGCCTCGCCATCAAGTCGCGGCGCTGGGGTGTATTCAATGCTATCCCCTGTTCCATCAATAACTTGAACTTCTTCCCACACCCGCAAGTCAGTTGAAGAATCAATAATGTATGATATTCGTAATTCCGAGTCAAAGTTGAGAGTAAAATTGTTTTCTTTTTCGTTAATCTTAATCGCAATGTCGTCAAAATGGATTTTTTTTGTTCGTACAGTTGCCCAAGCGCCGGGGTATTGGTGGGTTTTTCCGAACAGGGCGAAGCTGAGGTCAGAGCTGTTGCGGCTAGCTTGGTGCACTTCCACCGCGATGACGTTCTTCCCGTTGGCCAAGCGCTTGCCGGAAACCTCGAATGTGGCGTAGGCATTTTCATCGACAATCGTGCTGCTGGCATAGGTGGTATGGCGTGCGGTACGCGACAGATTGCTGTCGCGGTACACTTCCCTGCCGTTCAGGTAAACGGCCGCCGCATCGTCGCGAAGCAGCTTAAAGGTGAGTCGGTCAATCAACTCGACCGCATCGACCTCAAAGATCTGCCGGAAATATGCGGTGGCCCGTTTGTTGTCCGGGTTGGTGCCGTAACTGATTGTCGTGGCCTCGTTACCGTTGCCGTAACCAAGCAACCCCGGCCCAACCGACCAGGCGCTATCATCGAAGTCCGCCTTGATCCAGTTGCGGCTGGGTGCCGTCACTCCGTCGTAAAAACTCCATTGGCCACCAACCGAGACCACGATTCGTTCGAGCGACGCATCGGCCTTGGACAATCGGTACAGGAATCGATCGTTGCCGGAGAAGCCGTCGTTGGGGGTGTAATCAAATGTGCCGTCGGGCCGGAAGGTCAACTGGCCATGTTGCGGCTTGGCCAAGAGTTGGGCGTCGGTCGCCGGTGTCACCCCGGCGTCATTCGCGAGCACGCCCTCCCCGCGCTTGGCCAAGCGGAGTGTCCCGCCCGGCTCGACGACAAACTCATCCGCCCGTGCCACCACAATGCCCTTGGCCAAGGTCGATGTTTTTTGCGTGTCCGCCGACCAAGCGGTACCGAGTTTGTTTTTGGCATACAGTCGATAGTACAGAACGGAACCGGCGGCCAAGCCGTCGACCTGGTGGCGGAGCCGACCATCCTCTCCCAGCGATGCCTCGCTGGAGTGATCCCACTTGGCGGCATCCGGGCCACCGTCGGTATTGCCCCAGACAAAAAAGGCTTTCGTGTTGGCCGCCACCCCGGCCAGGCGGCCGGCGAGCGTGACCGACTCCGGCGTGCGCTCGGCCGGCGATTCGCAGACGATCTCTGGCAGGCGCAACTTGCCGGTGTCAGTCGAGACAATCTCGGCGACGATCAGCATGTCGGAACTGGTCAGGCCGCTGTTCAGGCCGTGAATGGCGAGGATGTTTTTACCGGGGCGCAACCGTTCCCTGTGTGCGGTGATGTCGAACGACTCGTACCGCACCGCCAACGAGTCGTCATGCAGGGTGGTGGCACCGGAATCCCACCGCAGGTTGGTCGGCGCATTGGCGGAGGCCACCCGTTGGCCGTTGAGGTGGGCGACGAAACCGTCGTCGTATTTCATCCGGAGGCGGAGTTGCCCGACCGCGTCCGGGTCATCGACATCGAAGGCATACCGCAGGTAAAGCGATTCATTCTTGTTGTACATTTGCGAGCGAAAGTTGAGCGCGGAACTAATGAGAGACTGATAGCCGCTGCTGCGTTCGTAGCCGGCTCCCTGACGGCCTCGCTTCCAGGATTTGTCGTTGAACGCAGGCGCAGTCCACGCGTTGTCGTCGCGTCCGTGGGTCGGCACCCAGCCGCGCGCGTATTCACTCGCGCCAAGGAGCGTGTCGCTGGCACCGTCCACGATGAGTTGCACCGTACCGGTGGCCCGTTGGCCCAGCGCGTCCTCGATTGTGTACTCGATCACCCCGGTGCCACTGGCCGAACTGTTGGCCTTGAACGTCAGCAGGCCGTTCGGGTCGTTGCGGCGGCGGCCGTCGCGCATCACCGGCGAGCGATGCACGGTCAGGCTGCCCAGTTTGCTGGCCTTCGAGCGTGCGCTGTAAAGACGAAAGCCGCCGGGGAAATAATCCTGCCCGTCCCGCCCCTCGCCTGTGGTTCCGACGGCGAGGACCGGCTCGGTCTTGAACGCGCCGCGCAGCCCGGCCGCGTGGTCGTTGGCCAGCGGGTTGAAACTGACCGACTCGCCAGGACTGAGGTACAGCACATCCGGCTCGGCGATCGGCGGCTCCTTGATGTAATTCAGCGTAAGGATTTGGCGCTTGCCCCCGGCGCGGTACCGGATGGTCTCGCTGCCGCTGGCATCCGCGTTGACGCGCACGATGTACACCGCGGAGTCGCTGATCATCTCGTGCATCGCCGCCTGTTTCGGCGGGCGCAATTGGGTGATGCTGCCGTTGCCGGGCAGCTTGAGGGTGCGCGCCTGTCCCACGGCCAGATCCAACTCGTGGGCGTTGCCCTCGGGATCGCCGACCACCACAGCCACGTCGCCCTTGTGCAGCCACCCACGCCCGACATCGCCCCGCACCGAGTAGCTGAACCAGGCCGTGCCAGTGAACCCGCTCGACGGTGTGAACACCGCCTGACCCACCTCAACCGCCACCGAGCCGGCGTAGCGCGGCGTGACGCGTCCGACCTCCGCAAGTGTCAGGCTATTTTCCTGCCCGCGATAAACCTTTTTAAGGTCGTTGGCCAACACGTCGATGCGGACACGCTCGCCCGGTGCAGCCCAGGCGACGTCGTCCACGGCGAACGGCATCTCGTCCGGGTTGCGCATCGCCGCCGGCCCACCGAGCCGTCCGCTGGCCCGGTTGTAAACCTGGGTAGCCGCCGTGTATTCCTGCCCCTCGATGTCCTTGAAAAACGACCGTTCCTCGGTCGTATACTGCCCGTTCATGATGCCCCCGAGCGAGTGGGATGAACCGAACACATGCCCCATCTCATGGCTGGTTAATGCCCAGCCGAAGCCGGTGCGCAACACTCCGACCCCGTTGCGCGTGTGTAGTGCATTCTGGAAGGCAATTCCGAGTATTCCACCGCTCAACCCGTCACCGAAACGAATCGCCACCGTTTGCCCGTAGGTTGACTCGGGGCGCCAACGCTGAGTCCAGTCAGCAAAATCGTCCAATGTGCCGCCGTTGTCGTCAAAAGGGATGTCGTCGTAGTCGTCCGAATCCGGCGTGAGGATCAGCTCCTGCACCAACAACCGGATGCCGAGCTGATTCTCATAGATGGATGCCACGTTGGACATCAGCGCGAGGTATTGGCTGGTGACTTCCATCAGGTGGTTTTTCGAGTTCAAGCCGGTGGCCGACTTGTCGAGCACAACGATCACTGTGGCCACCTTGAGCGACGCCTCATATCGCGGCGGGTTCGCTGGGCCGCCGAGCACCAACGTCGGCGCGCCGGTCACCGGATCGAGTCCCGAACTGGCCATCATCGGGAACTCCGGCGACGGCTCGAGTTGGGCCGGCTTGGCCTGGCCCCAGTCCGACTTAGCCAAGCGACCGTCGAGCGAGATCGTCCGGTACGCACCGGTGCGCGGATCGCGAGCGCATGTCAGCGTCGGGAGCCGGTTGGCCAAGGCGTTGAATTGGCCACCATCGGTCCCGCGCAACTGCACCTGGCCGCCGTTGGCCAGGCGCACCACCCCGGCAATGGAACGGTTGGCCAAGGTCAGCGTCGCGGTGTGCTGTTGGCCGTCGCCGCCGATGGCGCGGCCCTCGAAAACCCGCAGCTCGGCGTCAAGCCGGCCGGCTTGGCCAAGCGTCGTGCGGTATCCGTCGGCGAGCAGCGGAAAATCGCGGAACGAAAAATCGAGCGGCTCACGCCAGGGCAATTCCAGCCGCAGCGGCTGGCCCCGGTCGAGCGCCGCAGCCAAAGACAATGGCACCGACTGAGCCGACGGCACCAAGCGTGACCCCGACTTGGCCAAGTGCTTAGCGAACTCCACGACCGGTTGGCCAATCGGCTGAACCGGCGAAGTTACTGCAACTGTCGCCTGCCACTCGTCGCGGTTCACAAGTGCAACCCCGGCCAACGCTACCGCAAGAAGCGCAACCCCTTGCTTCGATTTGAGTTTCATTTTCGTCTACGACGGGTCTTGGGCTGCCTTGGTTTGCCTTTGCGCTGGGGAGATTTTTTCGGACGCGCTTTGCGGGCGGACGCACTTTTCTTTTTGCCCTTGGCCACCTTCGATGGGACGACGCGGAAGTCGGCCTGTTTCTTGTGCAGGTCGATATCCTCGACCTGCACTTTCAATTGGTCGCCCGGCGCGATCTCGTTGCCGCGTAACCGGCCGACCAATCGGCCGCGCTCCGGCACGAACCGGTAATGGTCGCCGCTCAGGCTGAGGCGCTTGACCAAGCCCTTCAGCCCCAGCTCGGTGATGTCGACCATCGCGCCGATGTTACGCACCTCGGTGACCATCGCCGTGTAAGTCTCCGGTTTTTTCCGGTCGAGCTGCCGCTTCAAATGGCTCAACAGCTTGATCAGTTTGCTGTCCCACTCGGCGTCGGCGGAGTTACGCTCAGTCAGCGAAATATGGTCGGCCGCCGTGGCCAGCGCCACGGCGTCGAGCTTGACCCTTTGATAAACCACGCGGTGCACGATCAGGTCGGCGTACCGGCGGATCGGCGAGGTGAAATGGACGTAGTCGTCCTTGGCCAAGCCGTAGTGGCCGATCGGCTCGGTTGAGTAGCAGGCCCGTTTCATGCAACGCAGGTAGCCGATGCGGAAAACATCCGCGAGCGGGTGATCCTTGAGTCCGGCGAGAAATTTCCCGGCCTGTTTCTGGTCGGACAGGTTGCCGGCGCGCAGACCCATCAACCCCGCCTGCGCCCGGAGGTTGTCCAGTTTCTCAGTGTCCGGCTCCTCGTGGACGCGGTGGATCGCCTTGACACGCCGCCGCTTGATCTCCTTCGCGACCGCCTCGTTGGCCAGCAGCATAAACTCCTCGATCAACTGGTGCGACTCGTCGCTCTCATCCCGGCGCACTCCGCTCACGCGGCCCTTGGCATCGAGCAGCACCTTGTGCTCCGGCATGTCAAGATTGAGCGCGCCTGCCCGGAAGCGCGCCTGCCTCAGCTTTTGAGCGAGCCGATGGGCGTCGTGCAGCATCCGCTCAATGCCACCGGTCGGTTCGCGACTGAGGATCGCCATGGCCTCCTCATATGAAAAACGGCGTTTCGAGCAGATGACCGTCGAGTGAAACTTCGCCTGCTCGACCCGTCCACGATCGTTCAGCACAAACTCCACGCTGCGCGCCAGCCGGTCGACTCCCGGCTTGAGCGAGCACAGCTCGTTGCTCAACGCCTCCGGCAGCATCGGGATGACGCGGTCGATGAGATAGGTCGAGTTGCCGCGCCGCCGCGCCTCCTTGTCCAGCGCGCTCCCCGGCTTAACGTAATGCGACACATCGGCGATATGCACCCACAACCGCCACCGCCGTCCCTCGAGCCGCTCCAGCGAGATGGCGTCATCGAAGTCCCGCGCATCGACCGGGTCGATCGTCACCACGCAATGCTTGCGGCAATCCCGGCGGCCCTTGCGATCGGCCGATGTCACCTTCGCGCCAAACCGCCTGGCCTCGGCCTGCACCTTGCCGGGGAAACGCGTCGGTAGTTCGTACTGGCGGATGACCGACTCGACATCAACACCCGCCGCGCTTGGGCTGCCGATCACCTCAAGCAACCGCCCCTCCGGCGCGTTGTGCCGCGACGGCCACTCGGTAATCTCAACCACCACACTGTCACCGCGCTTGGCCTTCGGCTTGCCCGCTTGGCCAAGCTTGGGCAGGTAAATGTCGTGCGAAATCCTCGGGTCGGCCGGCACGACGTACCAAAGCTGCCGCGACTTCTCCAGCGTGCCGACCACCTGCGTCCGGGCGCGCTCAAGCACCTCGACCACCTTGCCGCTTGGCCCCGACGCCGGACGCTGGGCCCGGCGGCGGGCGGGTGGTGGGGATGACTCCACCAGTACCAGCACGCGGTCGTTGTGCATCGCCGTGCCGGCTGCGTTGGGGGAAATGTCGATGGCCGGCTGCGACGCATCGGTCGTCACGACCCGGCCGCCGCCACGGCGGTTCATGAGGATGCGCCCGGCGACCAGGTCCTCGTCGGCCGGCAACGCGAACCGCTTATCCGGCAGGCGCACCACGCGGCCCGACCGCACGAGGCCGCGCAATTCCCGCCGCACCTCCCCGGCCTGCGCTTGGCCAAGCCCCAGTTTTTTGGTGATGTCGTCCGCCCCGGCCGGGACGTACTGTTTGCGCGCCAGCAGGCGCAGCAGTCGATTCTCAAGATTCATCAAGTGGTGCCACGGCTCTCGGGCCGCCCAACCTCCGGCGTGCCTCCAGCAATATCGTTGCCACCGGCACGCTTGTATCGCGGGGCGGTAGCGCCCACAACGTAAACATTCCATAATCCGGGGACAAACCACTTGAAACAGCTCAAGCCGAAAAACCTTCATCTGTGTGAAATTCACGCAAAACGAGTGAGTTTCACTCGCCACGCTTCTGTTTAGCACTCCGAATTGATTCCAATTTCACCCCGGAAAAGATGGCATTTTGTGTGCTATTTTTTTTTAAGTTTGGCGTTGACAAAGGTTCAATCGGACACCAAGCTCGGGTTTCCTTTTACCCGTACGGTGAAGTGTTTGTTAACTGTTAACTAAAAAACGAGAATTGCATCATGAAGCGTTTTCATAAAAACAAAGTCGGGGCCTTCACGCTCATCGAGCTGCTGGTCGTTATCGCAATCATTGCCATTCTGGCCGGTATGCTCCTGCCCGCATTGGCAAAGGCCAAGGCAAAGGCACAGCGCATCTCCTGCGTGAACAACCTCAAGCAGATTGGCATCGCCACCCGCATCTACGCGACGGATAACCAGGATCGGTTCCCGTGGCAGGTGAGGGCGCTGGAGGGTGGTTCATCTGAGTTTCTTGGCAAGAAATTCAAAACGGAAACTTGCCGGCATTGGCAGGCGCTTGGGAACGAGCTGAGCAACCCGAAAGTGGTTCGATGCCCGCGAGACACCCGCACGGAATCAACCACCTTTGACAATAAGGCAGATGTGGATCGCCGAAACAAGAGCATTGTTCCGTTCTGCGATGGGACTGAAAAGAAGCACAAAAACGGAAACAAGAGCATGAGCTACTTCCTCGGCGAGGAAGCGGACGAAGCAAAGCCGCAATACATTCTCGCCGGTGACCGTAACGTTAGCTACGGCAAATACAACAACGACGAAAAGAAAGCCGAATACGTTGTTTTCACGAAGAGGGATTTAACGGGCAATAATGTTAAAAAGAAAGCATTATGGACCGAGTCCCTCCACGAGGAACAGGGTGATATTCTTTTGTCTGACTCATCGGTTCAGCAGGCCACCAGCCAGAAGCTTAACCAATACATAAGCGAAACAGGGGCTACATCCTCTCCAAAAACTACTTTGATTTTCCCAGACGGGAAATAATCCGATCGAACCATTTTTCAGAGACCCTCCCGAAAAGGGAGGGTCTTTTTTTTCGGCTAACGCCAAATCGACATTAACCGACTCACACAATTCGCATCAGTTTGGCGCATCCAACATAGCGGGAGGGACTGTCCCTACTCCGAGACGTACCCCCCGTGTCCCGCCGAGTTGCTTGGCCAGGCGCAAAGCCCACTCGAATCTCGCCCAATTTGCGTTTGACTCCCGAGCTGGAGAGGGCTAGTTTCCGTGCGCAACCAGTCTTTCAGCGCGACACGCGGCTGACCGGCTTAATTTGAACTTTCAAAATCATGAAAAAGACAACCGTTCGCAAGACACTAGGCACCAAGGTTCTACTTGGCTTCACGCTCATCGAGTTGCTGGTGGTGATCGCCATTATTGCCATCCTGGCGGCGCTATTGTTGCCGGCCCTGGCACGGGCCAAGGACAAGGCCCACAACACCATCGACTGGAACAACAACAAGCAGATCATGCTGGCCTTGAACATGTTCACCGGCGACCATGAAGAGTACATGCCCCACCCCACATGGGGCGGTAACGGGAGCGGCCCCACTGGCTGGGCCTATGCCGGCAATCAGCCGCAAAAAAACACAGGATTCAAGGCGGGCGGGCGGTGCGATATCGCGTCCCACAACTGGAAAGGCACAACCGGCATGCCGTCCTATGCCAGCCCTACCACCGTAAGTGGCTTGGAAAAGCAACTGGCCGGCCAGTACGAATCGTTCAAGCATGGCCAACTGGGGAACTATCTGCAAACTCCCCAAGTGTTGATGTGCCCCAAGGACAAGGCCCCATCGACCGGCACCAACAAAAGGCTGTTTCTCCAGCGCCCGATCACGCTGACCAGCTACACCTGGAACGGCAACATCATCTTTTTTCACAATGGGAATCCGTCAAGAGGCAATTACGATTCAGGCAAAGTTCGCAAAATTTCGGCCACCGATCCTGGCGACATCGTGCAGTGGGAGACGGATGACACCAATCCGTTCTGGTTCAATGATGCCGGCAACCAGCCCCACGAGGGCATTTCTCAGCGCCATGTCACCGCTGGCACCAACAGGCAAGGCCACCAAGATGTCGGTGGAGCATCCACGGTGGGGATTGTCTCCGGAGCCTCCGTCAACCTGACCTACAAGAAGTTTTATGCGATGGCCCAAACAAGTGGTCGCCCAACCGTCAAGAACGACATCTGGTGGGGCAGCTCCAGCCGTTGAGGCCAGAAACCCATTTTGCAAAGGACGGCCTCTAATTACAGGCCGTCTTTTTTCTTTCCCTGTCAACTCGCAGCGCTTTACCTCGGACGGGCTATATGCACGGCGACGATCCAAAATGTCACCCATCCACCCTCCGATGGTTGCTTGCCCTGTCGATCGTCGTCGTTGTCCTGCTGGCCATTAACCTCACCGGACCGCCCGAGCAGACCGGCCAAGCGCTTGGCCAAGCGCCGCCCCGCCCCGCCGCCCCCCAGCCCTTAAGCCGTGAAGACAACCAGTACTCCGGCGCCGGCGCCTGCCCGGCCTGCCATGCTGGTGAACACCGAAGTTGGCACGCCTCGTATCACCGGAGCATGACCCAGCTCATGTCGCCCGACACGGTCCGGGCGGCGTTCGACGGCCAAGCGTACGAGTTCCAGGGCGAGCGCTTCACGATGCACCGGCGCGGCGATGAATATTGGGCGACCATCGAGAGCGTTGACGCGGCCAAAGCCGCTCCCGACGGCCACGATCCCGAGGCGTTGCACCTGCGGCTCGGCATGGTCACCGGTTCGCACCACATGCAGGTCTTTTGGCTGCCCGGCATGATGGGCAATCTGCAGATTGGCTTCCCGTTCGGGTGGCTCATCGACGACCAACGCTGGGCGCCGCGCAACAGCCTGTTCATCCGAGACCCGCACACGGTTCTCAGCAAGGAGAACTGGAACATGACCTGCATCCGCTGCCACACCACCGGCCCGCAACCAAGGCCCAACCGGGCGGAGCGACGCTTTGCGTCGCGCGTGGCCGACCTCGGCATCTCGTGCGAAGCGTGTCACGGCCCGGGCGCACGACACGTCGATCGGCAGCAACGCCTGGCCAAGCTGCCCGAGACCGAACGCCAAGCGGCGCTCGATGTCGAGCCGTTGGCCATCATACAGCCGGCCGATCTCGACCCGGTCCGCAGCTCGCAGGTTTGCGGCTCCTGCCACGGGATGAAGTGGTTCGACAAAAGCGAGGAATGGACCGCGCACGGCTTCCGATACCGGCCCGGCGACGACCTCGCGGCAACCACCCCCATCATCCAACCATCCAAGTTGGACGAGCAACCGTGGCTGAAACCGGTGCTTGAGAAAAACCCGGACATCCTCGGCGACTTTTTCTGGCCGGACGGCCACATCCGCGTGACCGGCCGCGAGTACAACGGCTTGCTCGAGTCGCCCTGCCACCAGCGCGGCGAAATGTCGTGCGTCAGTTGCCACTCGATGCACGACAGCGATCCCAACGACCAGCTCGCCCGCGGCATGCGCGGCAACCGGGCGTGCCTCCAATGCCACTCCGACATGGCCGCCGACCTCACCAGGCATACGCGCCACGCCGCCGACTCAGCCGGCAGCAACTGTTACAACTGCCATATGCCGCACACCGCATACGGGTTACTCAAGGCGATCCGCGGCCACACAATCGAGACACCCGACGTGGCGACCACACTCAAGACCGGCCGGCCCAACGCCTGCAACCTGTGCCACCTCGACAAGACGCTCGACTGGACGGCCGAGCAGTTGGCCAAGCGCAACGGCCGGGCCAAGCCGGCCGTGCCCGCCGAACACCGCACAACCGCCGCCTCGGTGCTGTGGCTGCTCAACGGCGACGCCGGCCAGCGCTCGCTCGCTGCGTGGCACATGGGCTGGCAGCCGGCGCTCGAGGCCAGCGGTAGTGGCTGGCAGTCGCCCCTGCTGGCCGATAGCTTGAACGACCCTTACTCCGCCGTCCGCTACATGGCGCACAAAGCCCTGGTGAAGCAGCCCGGTTTTGGGTCTTTTGAGTACGACTTCGTCGCCGCCGAGGCCAAGCGCTTGGCCAATCAGAAGGAGGCGATCGAGATCTGGCTGCGAGAGCAGCGAATCGACCTCCCCCAGCCGGCCGGCCCGGTGTTGCTTAACGCCGAGGGTGTCCGCGATGTCGACCGGGTGCAGCGCCTCATCCGCACCCGCAACAACCGCCCCATGCGCCTGCGGGAGTGAATGCGTGGGAGGGACGAGTTCCACCCGTCGTCTCAAACGTTGCGGAGCATCCCTTCTCCCTCAGGGAGAAGGTGGCTGCAGGCCGGATGAGGGTGAAAGGTTAACGTTTTGCGTTAACGGTTGTACAAGCAAAACAATTTCCCCTCACCTTTGTCCTCTCCCCCCACGGGGGAGAGGGTATCGTTCCATCCGATGGATTCTCCAAATCAATTTGTCGCTTGGCCAAGCGCAGCCCGATTGATGGCTTGCCATAAACTGTTCCCGTTTTCAGACTGTGTGCCCTGTTCCGATGTCTTTGGTATTCCAACACAGGGATCGCCGTGCCGCATTTACCCTGATTGAGTTGCTGGTGGTGATCGCCATCATCGCGATTCTTGCCAGCCTGCTGCTGCCGGCGCTGGCGCGGGCCAAGGAACAGGCGCACCGCACGACCTGTAAGCACAACAGCCACCAATGGCTGCTGTCGCTGACGATGTACGCCGGCGACAACGACG
>CAYWMH010000001.1:0-49483 GCA_964459315.1 uncultured Verrucomicrobiota bacterium | reverse complement strand
TGCTGATGATCCTGCTCAACCCGACACCGGACAAGCACGGGCGCGACATGACGCGGGTGTTTTTTGCGGCGTCACACGTGCTGCTCGCAATGTGGATCGGTTTTGGATTGACGCTTTTTTGTGCGCTAGTGGTGCGGCGGTATATTGAAACACGGATATGGCTTGGTATCGGGCTTGTCGTGGCCGCTGCCTTTGCGATGGTTGCTTGGTCCACTGAATTGGCCGAGACACAGTTTTTCTTGAATCACTGGACGCGTGGTTTTGCATTTTGTTTAGTGGTGTTCCTGACGGCACTGTTTCTAGTGCATCGCGATCAACAAGGGAGAAGCCAAGGTCAATCGTTATCGCCGATGATTGTTTTGGCGGTACTGGCAATGCTTCCAGCGTGGTCGGTTTTGTCGCACTGGGGGAAGAATGAGCAGCGCGGGCATCTGTTTGGATTCTGGTACGGGCACGATATGTTCACACCGCCGTACACGGAGGCGGATGGTAGCCCGATTTATCCGGAGATGTCGGAGAACGCCATCCTGTTTGGCGGCACCGATCCCGGCCGATTCAACCCGACCTACATGATCTTTGCCGAGAGTTTCACCGACCCAGCCAAGCGACGTGATCCAGAATTCGACCGCCGCGATGTTGCGTTGATTACCCAAAATGCGCTCGCTGACAGCACTTATCTCGATACCGTTCGCGCCCACTATCAGCGCAGTCAACAGATCGACTGGAACCTAGCCGATCCAACTTATCTCCCGTTTGCATCGGGTGCTTTGGGCACCAACTTCCTATTTGGTCTTTCCGGATCCATTGACAAGTGGATGATTGGCATGGGAGCGAACTGGGAGGTGGAACGTCGCACGAGCGGTTCCTATTTTGAGCCGGAACAAATTGTGAAACCAAGCGCTTTGGCCAAGCGCATTGTGCAAGAGGATGATTTAGCACGGTTCATTCTTGGGAAGCTTTCTGACAACGGCAGGGAGGCCTGCGCCAACCCGCCTTCCGACGACACACTCCGCGAAATTCTGGCGAGCGAATTCAATGCAATCGTTGATGGTGACCCGATTTGGGATGAAGCCGCGTTTGCTGGGGCCGAGTTTTCGAATACAACACTAGCGTTAAGTGAGCAAGTTACAGCGCTTGGTCAGGCGCAGCCAAGGCGAATCGAGGAGAACGGCCGCTACATCCGCTGGAGACAGGCTCGAGTGCGGTTGAACCGGCGGTTGATTGACGAGTTGCTGGCCGACTTTGTTGCGCCGGGCCAAGCGGGGTTATATCCCGATCTCGAACTAAACTCACCGTCGCAACTCGAGGCGGAGATGGCTTTTGCGGAATATTTACAAGAGGCAGATGCTCGCGAGAAAGCGGGCGCGCTGAAGCCGGGCGAGATCGTCAACCGCATTGGCGATCGTGTCTCCGTGGCCGGGCAGGTTTCGGTCATGCAGATCAACTCCAAGCTGGCCAAGCTTTTGTTCGACAAAAATCCGGAACGTGACTTTTTCATTGAGGTGAGCTTTCCGTTGGAGTGGATGTATCCGCACCTCACACCTTATGGGATAATTCTGAAGCTTAATCGCGATGAGGTTCCGGAAATCACGGACGAGATGATGCGAAAGGATCGCCTATTCTGGGCGAATTACCAGGAAAGACTTACCGGCAACTGGATTACCGATGACACATCTATCAAGGACATCGGCGACTGGGCCATCAAGACTTACAGGCGGTGGGACCTCGACGGCTACACTGGCGACCCGGCGTTCGTGCGGGACGAGGCAGCGCAGAAGGCGTTCAGCAAGTTGCGCACCTCAATCGCTGATATCTATCGCTGGCGCATCAACAACTACAAGCTGGCCATCTCGCAGGAGTCCGACGCGGCCAAGCGCGACGAAATGAAACAAAAGCAGGACCGGATGACGCGCGAATTCATATTTGCCCTCAAACAGGCTTGGGCGTTCTGCCCTTACAGTCCGGAAGTACTGTCGCACTTCACCCAGTTGCTGCTCTCTCTGGGGTATGATGAATTCAGGGCGGGCGACAAGGCGACGGCGACGGCCCGGCGCGACGACGCCATCCAACTCATTGCGACCTACGAGCAGTTCGACCCCGATAGCCCTTTGCTTCTTCACCTGAAACGGAGCATTTTTCAATTCAACGACGCGCTCGATGGCAAGCCGGCGGCCACCGAAAAGGGGCTGGGCCTGAGCGAACCGGAGATCCAGCAGATCCAGCAGCAACTCGTCGGGCTGCAACAACGGCACGCGGCCAATCCCGACGACCCCAGGGTGACGCTCGAGTTGGCCACGATCTACCTGCGCCTGAAGCAGAACGACCAGGCACTCAAGTTAATCGACGCGCTGGTGCAGCAGCCCGGCCTCGAGATCAGTACCCGATTCACCATTGCGTCGGTCTATCAAAACCTCGGCCAGGGAACCAAGGCCGAGCAGCAAGACAAGATCGCACGCGATGCGCTCCGGCAGCTCGAGGCGCGGTTGGCCGCCGAGCCGGCCAACTTCGAGCTTGCGCTGGACCTGGCGACCACGCATGTGCAGCTTGGCCAAGCGCAAAAGGGGACTGACGTGATGGCAAACGCCGTGGAGCAGCCATCAATCAACACGACCAACCTGCTGATGGCCGCCCAGTTCTTCAACCACCTCGGCAAACAGGAACAACTGGAGTCGGCACTGGTGGCGCTGACGCGCAAGATGCCGGACAGCCCCGAGGGCTGGTACGACCTGGCGGCGGTACAGGCGGCGCAGCGGAACCGAACGGCGGATTCGTGGGCCACCCTGGCCAAGGCGCTTGCGCTCGACAAACAGCGCCGGGCCACCAACGCGGCGGCGGACAATATTCACAAGCGGGTGATGAACGACCCGCGCTTCACTGACGTGCGCCGCCTGCCGGAATTCAAGGCTTGGCAGCCGTAACGCGCTTGGCCAAGCGCCGTCGCGTCGGCGTTACACCGAGCCCTCGAAAAAATCCGGCACGGCCGACTTGGCCAAAGCCTCGGCACGGGTGAGGATTTCCTTCGGCGAATCGCTGTCGAGCGCAAACGCCGCCAGCTCCTGCGCCAGCGCCATCTCGATGCTGCGGATGAGCATCTTGACACGCGGGACCATCGACGGCGTGACGCTCAACTCGGCCACGCCCAGCCCGAGCAGCAGCGGCACGACGGCCAGGTCGCTGGCCATCTCGCCACAAACGCCAGTCCAGATGCCGTGCGCCTGGCCGGCGTCCACCGTGGCCTTGATCAGGCGCAGGATGCCGGGATGCGTCGGCTCGTAAAGGTGGGCGATCTTTTCGTTCAACCGGTCGACGGCCAGCGTGTACTGGATGAGGTCGTTGGTGCCGATGCTGAAAAACTGCACGCGCTTGGCCAGGCTGTCGGCGATCATCGCCGCGGACGGCGTCTCGATCATCACCCCGATCTCGATGGCGTCGGCAAAGGCCGTGCCTTCGGCGCGGAGTTGGGCCCGGCATTCGTCGAGCAGCACATTGGCGGCTTCGAGTTCCTCCACGCCGGAGACCATCGGGTACATGATTTTCAGGTCGCCATAGACGCTGGCTCGCAGGATGGCGCGGAGCTGCGTACGGAACAGGTCCTTTTCCTCGAGGCAGAGCCGGATGGCGCGCCAGCCGAGGAACGGGTTCATCTCCTCGGCCAAGTTAACGTGGGAGAGCAGTTTGTCGCCGCCGAGGTCGAGCGTGCGGATGATCACCGGGTCCGGCGCAAGCGACTCAGCCACCCGGCGGTAGGCGGCGAACTGTTCCTTCTCGTCCGGCAGGTCGCTGCGGTTGATGAACAGGAACTCCGTTCGGAACAGGCCGACGCCGGTCGCGCCGCTTTGCAGGACACCCTCGACGTCGGTCGCCAACTCGATGTTGGCGGTGAGAATGATCCGGTGGCCGTCCTTCGTTTCCGCCGCGTCGTCGTGGATGACCTCGAGGCTCTCTTCGATCGAGGCTTGTCGATCGACCAGTTGGCCGTATTCAAAGAGCGTCTGGTCTGAGGGCTCGATGACGACAAAGCCGTTGAAGCCGTCGATCAGCACCGATTGGCCGCTCTTCAGTTCACCGATCGTTCCGCCCAGCCCGAGCACCGCTGGGATGCGCAGCGACCGCGCTAGGATGGCGGTGTGCGATGTGCGGCTGCCGACCTCGGTGACGAATCCCAGTACCTTTGCCGAGTCCATCATCGCCGTGTCGGAGGGCGTCAGGTCGTGGGCCACCACGATACACGGCTCGGCCAGGTCGGCGAGCCCGGCGCAGGTCGGCCGGCCCATGAGGTTGGCCAGCACGCGCTGCGTCACGTCGCGGAGGTCGGCGGCGCGCTCGCTCAGGTAGGCGTCCTCCACGTTGGCCAGGGCGTTGGCATATTTTTCCGACGCCGAGTAAAAGGCGTACTCGGCCGAGACCAAATCCTCACGGATGAAGCGCGACACTTCCTCGAGCAGCATCGGGTCTTCCAGCACGAGCAGGTGCGAGTCGAAGATCAACGCCTCCTTGGCGCCCATCGCCTCGCGCAGTCGGTCCTGCATGGCAACGATCTGGCTCCGTGTATCCGCCAGCGATGCCTTGAGCCGCTCCTCCTCCTTGGCCCGGTCAGCCTCGACGATGCCCCACTTGGCCGGGTTGATCCGCGTGCGGTCAAGCACCACCACACGGCTGCGGCTCACCCCCTGCGATGCGGGGATGCCGCGCAGCATTTTTTCGCCTGTCTTGCGCTGTTCCAGCACGCGCGGGAGGGTAGTCGAGGCCCCAAACTCCGAAAAGGCAATTAGCCAAACAAGCCGCCGACTCTGCCGCGGGTGCGTTCCGCGGCTTGATTACGGCTGGTTTTCGAGGGAAAACCGGCTCAACGGCCCGAGCCGCCCCGCCATGCCCAACACCGCCAGCACGCCAATCGACAGCCTCAAGGCCGGCGCGCTTCGCTTGGCCAAGCGCCTAGCCGGGGCCGGGTTCCAGGCGTTTTGGGTCGGCGGCTGCGTGCGCGACGCCCAGCTTGGCCAAGCGCCGGTTGACTACGATATCGCCACCGACGCCAAGCCGGACGAGATCGAGTCGTTGTTCCCCAAGACCATCCCGGTGGGCAAACAGTTTGGCGTGATCATCGTGCTCGACGGCGGGCACGAGTACCAGATGGCCACCTTCCGGGCCGAGGGCGGGTACGCCGATGGTCGGCGGCCCGACCGCGTGCGTTTCACCGATGCGCGCGAGGATGCCGAGCGGCGCGACTTCACCCTCAACGGCCTGTTTTACGATCCGCTCGCCGGCGAACTGCACGACTGGGTTGGTGGTCAGGCCGACCTCGAGGCCCGGCGCATCCGCACGATCGGTGACCCGTCGCAGCGCTTCGGAGAGGATCGGCTGCGCCTGCTGCGCGCCGTGCGATTCGCAGCTCAGCTCGGCTTCGACGTCGAGCCGGAGACATTCGCCGCCGTGCGGGAGCATGCCACCGCGATCCGTGAGGTGAGCGCCGAGCGCATCCGCGAGGAGCTGCTAAAACTGTTCCAGCCGCCGCACGCCGCGCGCGGACTCGACCTACTGAACGACAGCCGGTTGCTGCCGGAGTTGCTGCCGGAATTGGCCGCCACCCTCGGCTGCGAACAGCCGCCCGAGCACCATCCCGAGGGCGACGTGTTCACCCACATTCGCCTCATGCTCAGCCACCTGCCGGCCGGCGCCGACATGACGCTGACCTGGGCGGTCCTGCTGCACGACGTCGCCAAGCCGGTGACGCAGACCCACGACGACGGGCGCATCCGGTTTCTGGGCCACGAAACCGTTGGCGCGGAGATGACGCTCGAAATCATGAACCGCCTCCGCTTTCCAAAGGTCGACAGCGCTGCGGTGAAAACCTGCGTGCGCCACCATATGCAATTGAAGGAGGCGCAAAAGATGCGGCCGGCCACTTTGCGCAAGCTGTTCCTCCGCGCGACCTTCCCGGAAGAGTTGGCACTGCACCGGCTTGACAGCCTCGCCTCAAGCGGCCAACTGGAGAACTACGAGTTCCTGCGGGATAAGTTTGCCGAGTTTCAAAACCAGCCGGAAATGCAGCAACCGCTCGTCGACGGCGCCGCCCTGATCGCGCTTGGCCAAGCGCCGGGGCCGGACTTGGGGAAGTTGCTCGATGACATCCGCCACCGCCAACTCGCCGGCGAACTCACCAACCGCGAACAGGCCCTCGCCTACGCCCGCGAGTCGCTTGGCTAAACCGGGAGCGGTTTTTTCCAGATCGGGACTTTTTGCTTCATGCCATCGATGAGGAATTGGCAGGCGTCGAACGCCTCCGCGCGGTGCGGTGCGACCACTTCCACCCAGAGAGATGGCTCATTCACCGGCACGACGCCGACCCGGTGGACCAAGCGCACCGACTCCACCGGCCATCGTTGGCCAAGCGCGTCGAACAACAACCCGAACTGGTGACGCGCCATCGGCTCGAACGCCTCGTACTCGATCGCGGTGATCGTCTTGTCGCCCTCGCTCCCCCGCACCACGCCGAGAAAACGAACGACTGCCCCCATGCCGTGGCTCATCGCGCGGCGCTTGGCCAAGGCCGGCTCGTCGATCGGGTCGGTCGTAATGGTCAGCTCTGTATTCATCGCTTAGCCGCCCTGTACCGGCGGGAAAAAAGACACCTCATCCCTGTCGCTCAGGACGAAATCGTCACTCTCGTATTCCAGCCCGACGGCCTTGAGCGTGCTGTAGCGGGCATCCGCCACCGAGGGGAATTGCTGGCAAACGAGCTCGTGTAACTTGGCCAAGGTGGCTCCGGTTTCGAGTTCGACTACCGTTTCCGAGCAACCGGCGTGATCCCGGAAGTACGACCAGAATGTTACGTTGATAAGCATCTGTTTACTGCTCACCGCTCACTGCCAACTCCTTAAGCACACCGATGCTTGGCAAGTTGCGGTATTTCTCTGCGTAATCGAGGCCGTAGCCGACGACGAACTCGTCGGGAATCTCGAAGCCGACGTAATCGGCGGGGATGTCGTATTCGCGCCGGGCCTTCTTGGAGAGCAGGACGCAGGTGCGGATTTGGCGCGGGGCCATGCCGTTGAGTTTGTCGATGACGGCGCGGAGGGTTTTGCCGGTGTCGAGGATGTCGTCGACGAGCAGTACGTCCCGGTTGGCCACGTCGAGCTTCAGTTCCTTCGTGAACACCAGTTCGCGTGACTCAGTGCCGTTGCCGTAGCTGGAGACGCCCATGAAGTCGAGCCGCAGTGGCAGGTCGATTTCGCGCACGAGGTCGGCGAGGAACATCAGCGTACCGGTGAGCAGCCCGACCACGACGAGGTCGCGCCCGGCAAAGTCGGCCTCCACCTCTGCCGCCAGTTCGCTGACGCGCCGCCGGATTTCCTCCTCGGAAACCAGCACCCGGGCGATGTCTGCGCTGGGATCGCTCATGGGCGGTGTTCAGATGTGGCGTGAGTCGTCCTCGTTTTTCTCGGTATAGCCGCTGTCCTGCCGCTGGAAGTTGACCTCGTTCTTTTTCACGTAGGCGGCGAACACGTCGTCCGCGCTCATGCCGAGGGTCTGTGCGAGGCTGATGAGGAAGTGGAACAGGTCGACGACCTCTACGCGGGCGTTCTGCTCGTCGAGTTGTTGGTACTTGGCCCACCATTTCCACGGCACGCTGTCGGTCAACTCGGCGATCTCCTGCCCCATGGCGCGGCAGTAGTTGAGCACCCACTCGGTTTTCTGCTCGTCGCTCATCCCGTCGGTCTGCACCCCGATCCGCTCATTGAGCGCCTTTTGCATCCGAAACAGTTCCCGCAGTTGATCCGGCTGATCCATGCGCGGACTGTCCGCGCTGGGCCGCCGTTGAGGCAAGTTTTTTTGGAGGAAACCCCGGTTGGCACCCGCTGGCACGGCTTTTCACGGGAAACCGTGCCAACGCCTGGCCGCGACGCACCGCCTGGCTGGCGATTTGTCTTGTAGAAACAGGGCCACAATCGGACGGTGTCCGCAACCGATGACTCGTTTTTTCGAGAGCGACAGTAACTTAATGTGCGGTTGGACGGTATGATGAGGGTGGTGGGTTTGATTCCTCGTTTTTTCCCGTATTGCACGCTGCTGGCCTTGGCCTGTCTGGCGCTTAGCCAGGCGCGGGCAGAGACGCTGAAGGAGGCCCGCCAGTTTTACGCCATCGGCGAGTACGCCAAGGCGATCGAGTCTTGCGAAAAGGCGATCGCCGCCAAGGAGTACGACAGCGGCTGGCGGCTGTTGCTGATGCGCGCGCGCCTGGCCACCGGCCGGTACCCGGAGGCGGCGCGCTTCGCCACGGATCTGCTTGACGATTACCGGTACCGCTCCAACGCCGAGGCGCTATGGCTGTTTCACCTCGCCTACGAGGCCAATGGCGACGCCACGCAGGCCACCCAGATGCTGCAGGTCATCCGTCAGTTCATCAATGGTCGCCGCGCCATTAGTGACGAGAACACCATCGTTTTCGTAGGCCGCGCGGCGCTCAAGTTGAAAACGTACGACCCGAAACAGGTGAAGGAGAACCTGTACGACCGCGTGCTCCAGTCCGACCCCGACAACCGCGAGGCGTTGCTGGCGGTGGGCGAACTGGCCTTGGCCAAGCGCGACTTCAAATTGGCCGGGCGGACGTTCACGCGTGCGATCGGCTATTACCCCGAGGACGCCGATCTGCTGCACGGCCTAGCCAAGGCTTATGCCGAGAGCGACCCGTCGCAAATGGAGGAGCCGCTACACACGGCGATGTTTGCCAATCCCGACCACGTCCCGTCGCTGTTGTTACAGGCGCACAACCAGGCCGATGCCGAGCAGTACGACGCGGCCAACGGCATCCTCAAGGCGATCTTCAAGGTCAACCCGCACCACGCCGCGAGTTGGGCGCTGCAGGCCGCGCTGCACACGGTCCGCAACGAGCCGGCCAAGGCCAAGGCGGCGCGTGCCAACGGCTTGAAACATTGGAAGACCAATCCGCTGGTCGACCACGAGATCGGCAAAAAACTGTCGTCGAAATATTTGTTTGCCGAGGGCGCGGCACACCAGCGGCAGGCGCTCAAGTTCGACAACGATTACGTCCCGGCCAAGACGCAGCTTGCGCAGGATTTGCTGCGGCTGGGCGAGGATGAGGAGGGGTGGCGGCTGGCCGCGGAAGCGCACGAGGCGGACGGCTACGACGTAACGACATTCAACCTGCTGACGCTGCATGACTCGCTGAAAAAATACGTGACGATCGAGCGCAACGGGTTCCTGCTGCGGATGACTCGCGACGAGGCGGCGCTGTACGGCGACGAGGCGATCGAGCTGCTGACCGAGGCGCGCAGGCTGTTCTCGAAAAAATACGACACGCAAATCGAAGGCCCGGTGATCGTCGAGATTTTCCCGGAGAAAAAGGATTTCGCCGTGCGGACGTTCGGCATCCCGGGCGGCGACGGCTACATGGGGGTCTGCTTCGGCAAGCTGATCACGGCCAACAGCCCGAAGTCGCTCGTTGGCTTCCAGCAGAACTGGCAGTCCCTGTTGTGGCACGAGTATTGCCACGTGATCACGCTGCAAAAGACGCGCAACCGGATGCCGCGCTGGTTCAGCGAGGGTATCTCTGTCTACGAGGAGCGGCTGCGGCACCGCTCGTGGGGCGAGCAGATGACGCCGGAGTACCGCGACTTCATCCTCAACGGCGAGATGACGCCGGTCGAGCGGCTTAGCATGGCGTTCCTCGTGCCGAAGAGCGCGGAGCACATACAGTTTGCCTATTACCAGTCGTCGCTCGTGGTCGAGTATTTGGTGGATCATTTCGGCGAGGCGTGCATTAGCAACATTTTGCGCGACCTGGGGGAGGGCGTGTTCATCAACATTGCCATCGAGACGCACGCAGCCCCGATGGCCAAGCTCGAGGAGGGGTTCACCGCGTTCGCCACCGGCTTGGCCAAGGCGTTCGCCGCCGAGGCGGACTTGGCCAAGCCAACCCCGCTCGAGGTCAACCCGCTCGACAAGAACGCCATCGTTGACTGGCTCGAGGCCAACCCGGACAACATCTGGGCGCTCAACACCACTAGCGCCAACCTGGTCGAGGAGGAAAAATTCCTCGAGGCTATCCCGCTGCTCGAGCGGTCGATCCGGCTGCACCCGAGGCAGCGCGGCGGCGGCTCACCGTACGGTCTGCTCGCCCGCGCCCACCGCGAACTGGGCCAGGCGGAGGCGGAGTTGGCCGTGCTCGAGCAATGGGCCGGCATTGAGGACGCGGCGATCAAGCTGTACGGGCGGTTGATGGAGATCTACGCCAAGCGCGAAAACTGGGAGGCGGTCGACCGCTTGGCCAAGCGGTTCTTCTCGGCCAACCCGCTCTCGCCCATCGGCCACCGTTACATGGCATTGAGCGCGCAGCAGACCGGCAACACGGCGGCGACCGTCCGTCCGCTCAAGCGGCTGTTGTTACTCGATCCGGCCGACCCGGTGGATTTGCATTTCCGCCTGGCCACCGCGCTCGCCGACACGGCCCCGGCCGAGGCCAAGCGCCACGCGCTGCAGGCGCTCGAGGATGCCCCGCGGTTTCGCGCTGCGCAGAAACTGCTCACCCGCTTGGCCAAGCCGAAGCCACCCGCCGAGGAAGCGAAGGCGCAATGAGACCGTTCCGGCAACCGGCCCGGCGACTTAGCCTTGGCCTTGTGTTGGCCACGCTGACAGTGGCCACGCTTGCGGCTTGGAGTCAGCGTGGGTGGCATCGCGGTGATCGCGTCGATCGCGGCGGGGTCGAGGACTGGGAGCGTGACGAGGAACTGCCACACGACACGTTTACTTTCGCGCGAATCCAGTACGACTCGTGGGGCGGCGGCTGGCGCGGGCGCGGTAAATGGTCGATCGACTGGCCCGAGAGCGACCTCAACATGTCGTTCCGGCTACAGCAGCTCACCGCGCTCAAGGTCGACCCCGACGGCGAGGTGTTCACCCTCACGGACGCCAAGCTCTCCCACTATCCGTTCATCTACATCATCGAGCCGGGCGAAATGACCCTCAGTGACGAAGAGGTCAAGGCGCTGCGCAAATACCTACTCACCGGCGGCTTCCTGATGGTTGACGACTTCTGGGGCGAGGCGGAGTGGCGGAATTTTGAGCGGGAGTTCAAGCGGGTGTTCCCGTCGCGGGAGATCGTCGAGCTGCCGCTTGGGCACGAGGTGTTCCAGTGCGTGTTCCCGCTGAAGGAGAAACCGCAGGTGCCAAATCCCCGCACGGCGATGCAGGGTGCACCGTATGGCATCACCTGGGAGCGACGTGACGCTGAGAAACCACACTATCGTGGGGTTTACGACGACCATGGCCGGCTGATGACGGTCATCTGCCACAACACCGACCTCGGCGACGGATGGGAGGAGGAGAGCCGCGCCGGCGAATGGTATTTCAAGGAATTCTCCGAGCCCAAGGCGTACCCTATGGGGATCAACATCATTTTTTACGCAATGACACACTAGATATGGAAAATACCGAAACCACACACGAGGAGGACCGGCAGGCGGTCGAGCAGATTACTGCCGGCCGCGAGAAAATGGAACAGGAACTGGGCCGGGTCATCATCGGGCAGAAGGCGGCGGTCGAGGAGATTCTCATCACGCTTTTCGCCGGTGGCAACTGCCTTATCACCGGCGTGCCCGGCCTGGCCAAGACGCTGATGGTGCGCGCCATTGCCGGAATTTTTGATCTCGGTTTTCACCGTATCCAGTTCACGCCCGACCTCATGCCGGCAGACATCACCGGCACCGAGATTCTCACCGACGGTGAGCACGGCAGGGAGCTGCGCTTCGTCAAGGGGCCGGTGTTCACCAACGTCCTGCTGGCCGACGAGATCAACCGCACGCCGCCCAAGACGCAGGCCGCGCTGCTCGAGGCGATGCAGGAAAAACAGGTCTCCGTCGGCGGCGCGAGCCGCGAGTTGCCGCAGCCGTTCTTCGTGCTGGCCACGCAGAACCCGATCGAGATGGAGGGCACCTACCCGCTGCCGGAGGCGCAGCTCGACCGCTTTCTGCTCAACGTATTCATCGACTACCTGCCGGAGGAGGAGGAGGTGCGCGTGGTCAGCGAGACCACCCGGCGCGACGACGTGCAGCCCAGCCCGGTGTTCAGCGCGGAGGAGGTGCTGCGCATCCAGGGCGTCGTGCGAAAGGTGCCGGTGGCCGACTCGGTCGTCCGTTACGCCGTGCGCCTGGCCGCGAGTTCGCGCCCCGGCCAGGCCGGCGCCCCGGACTTTGTCAACGAGTGGGTCAACTGGGGTGCCGGACTCCGGGCCGGCCAGGCGTTGATTCTCGGCGGCAAGGCGCGCGCGCTGCTGCAGGGCCGCGCCCATGTCACGCCGGACGACGTCAAGGCGCTCGCCGTGCCGGTGCTGCGCCACCGCATCCTGCCCAACTTCAAGGCCGAGGCCGAGGGCGTTGACGCCGACAAGGTTGTCGAGAAACTCCTCGAGACCGTTCCCGTCCCGTGAGCCGTCCCGCCACAACGCACCGCTTCCTGGCCCCGAAGGCCCTGATGGAAATCAGGAGCCTTTCGCTCCGGGCGCGTGCCGTGGTCGAGGGCTTCATGAGCGGGCTGCACCGCAGTCCGCGCACCGGGTTTTCCACCGAGTTCACCGAGTACCGCCAATACTCGCCCGGCGACGACGTCCGCTTCCTCGACTGGAAGGTGATGGCGCGAACCGACCGCGAGTTCATCAAGAAATTCGAGGACGAGACTAATCTGCGGTGCACGTTTCTGGTCGATTTCTCGCGGTCGATGGAGTTTGGCGGCGACGACGCCGGCGTGAAAAAAAGCGACTATGCCCGCACGTTCGCCGCGTCGCTGGCGTGGTTCCTCACGCAACAGCGGGACGCCGTCGGCCTGGCGACGTTCGACCGTGACGTGCGAGAGTTCATCCCGCCGCGCTACCGCCAGGACCAGTTGAAGACGATCCTTGGCCGGCTCGAGACCCAGCCGGCCGGCAACGCCACCGACCTGTGCCAGTCGCTGGAGAAACTTGCCTCGCTGGTCGGCAAGCGTGGGATGGTCGTGCTCGTGTCCGATTTCCTCTCGCCACTCCACGAACTGGAGCGCTGCCTGAGCCTGTTCACCGCCGCTGGGCACGATGTCCGCGCCGTGCAGGTGCTGCACCCGCGCGAGGTTGATTTCGATTACGATTCTGCCGCGATTTTCGAGGACATGGAGAGCGGCCAAAACCTCATCCTCGATCCCGGTATGGCCCGCGAGGCGTACCGGCGGAAGATCACCGCGCACAACGACGCGCTCGACGCGATGTTCAGTGCGCAGGGCGTCCCCGGGTTTCGCGTGACGACTGCCGAGCCACTCGAGCGGGTGCTGCGCCGCTTCCTCGAGGAACGCCCGGCGCGCGCCGTGGTCCGGCAGCGCCGCTCGAACGGGAGGACCGCCGCATGAGTTTCCTGACGCCGCTTTACCTGCTGGGTGCGCTAGGCCTCGCCATCCCGGTCATCCTGCACCTGCTGCACGACCGTCCGAAAAACAGGCAGCCGTTCGGCAGCCTGATGTTTCTCGACAAGACCAAGCCGCCGGTCGACCGCAAGCGGCGACCGACGCACCTGCTGCTTCTGCTGCTGCGTTGCCTCGCGCTGCTTCTGCTGGCATTCGTTTTTGCGCGACCGTTTGTCGAGGTCGACAATCCCGCCGAGGCGCGGCGCGACCGGCAATGGATTACCGTGCTGCTCGATCGCAGCGCCAGCATGCAGCGCGGCGACCTGTGGGCGCGGGCCAAGGCCAAGGTGCAAACTGCGCTGGGCCAACTCGGCCCCGGCGACCGGTTCTCACTGATCGCCTACGACGACTCGAATAAGCCACTGGCCCAAATCGACTCGTGGCTGGGCAGCGCGTCTGGCGGCGAGGTGAACGCCCAGCTGGAGCGCTTGGCCAAGCCGGGCTTTGGCGGCAGCAACCTTGGCCAAGCGCTGGTCTCCGTCGGCGAGGCGATCCACGAGACCGAGACGGAGGAGGACGAACAGCCGTTTGCCCGACGGGAGATTATCGTTATCAGTGATTTACAGAAGGGCAGCCGCCTCAACGAGGTGCAGGGCTACGAGTGGCCCGCCGAGATCCGGGTGACGCTCGAGCAGATCGGCGATGGTGAACAGGGCAACGCCGGCATCGAGCAGGTCGCCTCCCGCGTGCCTTGGGCTGCCAACGGCGGCGCGCCGTCGTTTCGCATCAGCAACTCGCCCAGCGGCATCAGCGATGAGCTCGAGTTCGTGGCTCATACGGCGGCCGGCGATGCGTTCAGCCAAAAGGTGCACGTCCCGCCGGGGCGCAGCCGGGTGGTCGAGCTGCCGGCCGAAAGCGCCGGGAAGCCGATCGCGCGGCTGGCCATCCGGGGCGACGCGGCGGCGTTCGACAACCAGTTTCATTTCGCGCCAATCCGGCAGCAGACCGTGCGCATCGTTTACGTCGGCGAGGACGACCCGAATGACGCCGAGGGCTCGCTGTTTTACTTGGCGAGCGCGTTTCAGCCGTCGAGTGCGCTTGATTTTCAGGTCCAGTCCGTCAGCGGCCTTTCGACTGGCCCACTGCCGGAGGCCGATCTGTACGTCATCGGCGATGCCGTCGGCGACCCGCTTGGCCAAGCGCTTGGCCAGGCGATCGAGGGGGGAGTAATCGCGCTGGTGATCGTGCAGTCGCCGACCCAGGCGGCGAACCTCGGCCAATGGCTGGGTGCGACCGGAGTGGCCATCCGCGAGGTCGAGTCGAGCGATTTAAACTCTCGTTTTTCAGGTCAAGGAGCCAAGTTGGAGCTCAATCTGGATCACCCGGTTTTAATGGTGTTCCGCGACGCGCGATACAGCAACTTCACGAACCTGCATTTCTGGAAACATCGCGAGCTGTTAAACCTTCCGGACGACGGCATCGACGTGCTCGCCCGGTTCGACTCCGGCGCGCCGGCTTGGTTGTCGGCGGATCGCGGTGCCGGCCGTTTGCTGGTGATGGCCTCCGGCTGGAAACCAGCCGACAGCCAACTGGCGCTCTCGACCAAGTTCATCCCGTTGCTCTACTCGATCCTCAGGCCCGTGCTGGATGAAAAGACCCGGTCGCGGCAGTTCGTCGTCGGCAGCGAGGTCGACATGACGCGTTTTAACAACGGTCAGGCCGATGGCGGCGTCACTATCCTGCCACCCGGCGACGGTGCCAAGCCGATGGCGGTCGATGCCATGTTCACGCCGCGCGCTTCCGGCCTTTACACTGCGAATGGCAACGGCTGGTCGGAGACGTTTGCGGTAAACCTCCCGCCGGCGGAGAGCCGCACCGAGCCGATTCGGATGGATCAATTCAAAAAACTCGGCCTGCCGATGAGCGCCACGGCCGCTGCCCCGATGGTCATCGAGGCGGCCCAAAAAACAGAAACGCACCGTCGCGAATATTGGCAGTGGGCCTTGGCGGCGGTGCTTTTGTTTGTCACTCTTGAAACCGTGCTGGCTGCGAAGGGCAGCCGCTCGGCCGAACCAGTCATGACATGAACGAGCCAAAAACACTCCAGGAATTCCTGATGCTCCACCGGCGGCAGCATCGACGGCAGAAACTGTACACCGGCCTGGCCGTTTGCTGGGGGCTTTGCGCGTTGGCAAGCCTCGGGGTCCTTGCGCTTGGCCAAGCGGCCGGATTCGACCAGCGCCTCGGCTGGCCGATTATTGGTACGGCGGGCGCTGTCCTCGCGGCGTTGGTTTTCCTCAAGGTGCTGCTCGTCGATTGGCTGACGCTGCCCGAGATCGTCCAGCGGATCGAGGGGCATCATCCCGATCTCAACAAGCTGCTCGAGACCGCCTCGGAGCAGATCGCGAATAACGACCCCGACCAGCTCGACTATCTGCAGCAGCGCGTGTTGACCGAGGCGCTCAGCGCGGCCCACAAGCAGGGCTGGGAATTCGAGGCCAACGGACGCCTTGCCCAAGCGCACCTGTTTCACGCCGTGGCGCTGGTGGTGTTCGTGCTGGCGGCGATGCAATTGCCGGGGTCCGGCGGTGGCCAGTTGGCGCGACAGGAGCGGGTCGTGGTGGAGCCGGGCGATTTCGAGATCGAGCGCGGCATGAGCCGGATCATCTCCGCAAAATTCACCCGCGAGCAGGGCAGCGTCACACTGGTGTTGATGGAGCCGGGCCAGGAGCCGCGCAGGAGGCGCATGGTGCAGAGCCTCGATGACCCAACCTACAGTTATCGCCTGGCCAACGTACGGGCGGCTGCCGTGTACCGCGTCGAGTACGACGGCCGACATGGGGAGAATTACCGGATGACCGTGTTCGATTTTCCCGAGCTGAAGTCGTCCGAGGCCAAGCTCGACTACCCGGAGTTCACCGGCCGCGACGATAAGGTCATCCCCAACACCCGCCGCCTCACCGCCGTGGAGGGCACCGGGTTGACGTTCGATTTCCGGTTCAACAAGCCGCTCCAGTCGGCCGTGCTCAAGGCCCGCGACGGCGGGGGCGATGACATTCTGCTAAAGCCGCTGGCCGACGGCAGCCCGGAGTACCAGCTCCTGCGTGACTTCGACCAGCCGGGCGAGTTCCGATACGAGCTGCACCTTGAGGATGCCGAGGGACGCGAGAATCAATCCCCAGCCCGGTACGTGTTCACCGTGCTCGAGAATGTCGCCCCGGCGCTCAAGTTCGAGGCGCCGACCGGCGACACTGAGGTTTCTTCGATCGAGGAGATGCGGCTGCACGGCGAGGCGCGCGACGACTTCGGGCTGGCCGATGCCGGCATCGGCTACCAGTTGGCCGGCGAGGAACCACAGTACATTTCGCTGGGCGCTGACGGCCTGGCCACGAACCGGCTCGACGTCGCACATGTGCTGCGCATGGAGGACCTGGGCGTCGAGGTGGGGCAGGTGGTGAGCTATTTCCTGTGGGCCGACGACCGCGTCCGGGACGGCGGGGTGCGCCGGGGATTCAGCGATTTGTATTTCGCCACCGTACGGCCGTTCGAGGAAATCTTCCGGCAAAACCGTTCCGCTACCGAGGGCATGCGGCAGCAACAGCAGCAGGGCGAGGGCGGCGAGCAGGGCGGCGAACAGCAGCAGTCCATCGCCAACATGCTCGACACGCAAAAAGAGATCATCAGCGCCACATGGAACCTCAAGCGCCGCGATGCCAACGACGAAAAATTGGCCGACGACATTGGGGTCGTGCTCGATTCGCAGGAGGAATTGGTCGGCTTGCTCGAGCAGGCGTCGGCGCTGCTGCAGGACGCCGAGTCCGGCGGCCAGGCGTACCAGGCCAACGAGGCGATGCTGGCCGCCGCCGACCGCTTAGCCATGGCGTGGGACGCCAGCGGCGATGCGCTTGGCCAAGCGCTTTCCGGGGCGATCGTCGAGGAGCAAACCGCCCTGCAGCACCTGCAGAAACTGCGCGAGAATGAGTTTCGCGTCTCCCGCCAGCAGGCCCAGCAGCAGGCCCGGCAGCGGGGCCGCGGCAACAGCAACCGTTCCCAGCGCCAGCTCGACCAGCTTCAAATGCAGGATTCGCGCAACAACTACGAGCTGGAGAGCAAGGCCGAGCGGCAGCAGCAACAAGCCCGGCAGCAGGGCGAGCGCGCCGAGCAGTTGCAGACGCTCAGCCGCCTCAAGGAATTGGCCCGGCGGCAGTCGGACCTGAATGAGCGGGTGCAGGAACTGCAGATTGCCCTGCTCGACGCCGAGGACGAGGCCGAGCGCGAACGCATCGAGCGCGAACTCAAGCGCCTGCAGGAGGAACAGCGCGAACTGATCGATGATCTCGACGAGGTTCAGCAACGGATGGAGAGCAGCCAGGACGACGAGCTGGCCGAGTCGCGCCGGCAACTCGAGGAGGCCCGCGAGCAGATGGAGGAGACCGCCCGTAACCTCCAGCGCGAAGAGCTTTCGCAGGCTGCCAACACCGGATCGCGTGCCAGCCGAAACCTCGACGAGGTCCGCGAGGATTACCGGGATCAAACCGCGAGCGAGTTCGCCGAGGCCATGCGCGAGATGCGCCAGGACGCGCGCGAACTGGACAACAACCAACGCGAACTGAACCAGGCGATCGACGCGGACCGGGAGGCAACCTTCCGCCCCCTCAGCGATGAGGGCGAACTCAAGGAGGCGATCGACATGGCCGAGTCGCAAAAGGAGCAGCTCGAGGAATTGCTGCAGCAGATGGAGCAGGTTTCCCGCGAGGCCGAGGCGTCGGAAAAACTGCTTTCTCAGGAACTGGAGGACGGCCTGCGCCGCGCCCGGCAGCAGTCCATCAGGGTCAACGACGACATCTCGAACGAGAACCTGTCGTTGGAAGCGGCGTTCGATGAACTGTCGAACAGGATGCGCAACAACCTCTCCGACCGAACCGGTGACATTCAGCGTGAATTGACCGAGAACATCTCCGAGCTGCGCGGCTCCGTGGAGGATGCCGCCGAGAAAATCATCGGCAGCGACGAGGACGCCATGCGCTTCGCCGCCGACCAGCTCGACGAACTGCGCGAGGAGGTCGAGCGCGAAATGGAGCAGGCCATGACCACCCGCCCGGAGCCGAGGGAAGGCGGCGAGCCAAGCCCGCTTGGCCAAGGGCAGCGCCCCCAAGGCGGCGAAAACCAGTCGCCAAATGGCAGAGGCCAAGCGCGGGAGGAACAGCCGCCAAATGGCAGTGGCCAAGCGCGGGAGGAACAGCCAAACCAGCCTGGCCAAGGTCAGGGCCGGCCCGACAATCCGGAGGAACCGCAAACGGCACAAGGCCGGGGCGGCCAGCCGCGCAACCCGAACGACCTGTCCAGCCGTCGCCCGGATGGTAACCGCGACAACGGTGGCAGCAGCGGTGGTTCCGACTTGTTCCAAGACTTGGGCGACTTGGATTTCGACGGCCCGCTGACCGGCCTGGACTACCGCGACTGGGAGGATCGGCTTCGCGAGGTCGAGGAAGTCATCGAGATTCCGGAGTTGCGAAACCAAGTCTCCGAGGTGCGCCAAAGCGCCCGTGACATACGCCGTGAAAACAAGGAGAACGGCAAGCCGCCGAAATGGGATTTGGTGGACATGCAGATTCTCCGCCCGATGACCGAGATCAACAAGCGGCTCGAGGAGGAACTGTCCCTGCGCCAGCCCAAGCGCGAAATGGTCCCGGTCGACCACGAGCCGGTGCCGGCCCAATACTCCGAGCTGGTCCGCCGCTACTACGAACGTCTGGGCGGCCGAAAGGAGAATGAGCCCAATAATTAAACGCAGAGGCCGCCAAGGCGCAGAGCAACTACGTCCTCTGCGTTTGAAAAATGCCTGATTTTGGTTCCATCGTTTTTTTAAGCCGGGAGTGGCTGCCGGTGTCGGTGGGGGTGTCGGCGCTGGTGATCCTGGTTTCGCTGTGGGGCTACGGGCGGGCGCGGTTGCCGTTGCGGCTCAAGGTTGCCGGGATCACGCTCAAGACGCTGGGCATCGCACTGCTCTGCTTTTGCCTGCTTGAGCCACAGTGGGTGCGGGAGAAGACCGTGCCGAAGGCGAATATCATCGCCGTGCTGGCCGACAACAGCCAGGGCATGACCATCCGGGATGCCGGCAGCACGACCTCCCGTGCGGAGGAAATGGCCGAGGCGCTCAAGTCGATACCGGGCGGCTGGCAGGAGGCGCTTGACGAGAATTTCGTGATACGGCGTTACACGTTCGATACGCGGCGGCGTCCGACCGGCGAATTTGACTCGCTGGATTTCAAGGGCCGCGCCAGCTCGCTCATCGGTTCGACTCGCGAACTTGGCGAACTTTTCAGCGGCCGGCCGCTCGCGGGCATCCTGTTGTTCAGCGACGGCAACGCCACCGACGGCACCGTCGAGGACCTGGACAGCCTGGGCACGCTGCCGCCGGTTTACCCTGTCGTAATGGGCACGGAATCAGTCATCAGGGACATATCGATCACCAACCTGGTGCAGGTGGCGTCGCCGTTCGAGGATGCGCCGGTGACGATTCATTGCGATCTCACGGCCACCGGCTTTGGTTTCGACGACCCAATCGAGGTACGACTGCTCGACCCGGACGGCACGGTGATCGAGACCCAATCCCCCGTGGCGGCGGAATCGATGAATCTCAAGTTTGAAGTCAAGCCGGAGGCGTTGGGCGTGTCGTTTTACACGGTCGAGGCCGGCCAGGTGCAGCCGCCGGACGGCCAGCCGGTTGAGCCGGAGGCGACCCTGGCCAACAACCGACGCATTATTGCGGTCGAGCGGCGTCGGGAGCCGTACCGCATCCTCTACGTCGCTGGCCGGCCCAACTGGGAATACAAGTTCCTGAAGCGCGCGCTCGATGATGATCCACAGGTCGACCTCGTCGGCCTAATCCGCATCGCCAAGCGCGAGCCTAAGTTCGTGTTTCTCGGTCGTGGGGGCGAAAGCAGCAACCCGCTGTTCAAGGGCTTCGGGGGCGACGACGACGATGGGGATCGGTACGACAAGCCGATCCTCAAGCGGCTCAACGTCAAAGATGAGGAAGAGTTGAAGGATGATTTCCCGAAGAGCGCGGCCGAGTTGTTCGGCTACCACGCGATCATTCTCGATGACCTCGAGTCGGCATTCTTCATGCCTCACCAGCGCGAGCTGATTCGCCGCCATGTGTCCGAGCGCGGCGGCGGGTTCATGATGCTCGGCGGCCAGGAATCGTTCACGCAGGGCGGCTACGAAAACACGCCCATCGCGGAGCTGTTGCCGGTTTATCTGCAGCGCCGGGGTGAGGTTACTCCGGTGGACAAACTGGAGTACAAGCTCGAGCGTGAGGGCCGGCTCAGCCGGTGGATGCGCCTTCGCAAGACCGAGGCCGACGAAGAGGATCGTCTAGAGGACATGCCAAAGTTTCGCGTACTCAACCAGGTCGACCGCATCAAGCCCGGCGCCACCGTGATGGCGTCGATGCTCGACGGGAATGGTGACAAGCTCCCGGCGCTCGTGGTGCAGCGCTACGGCCACGGCAAGTCGGCGGCACTGCTCGTCGGTGACATGTGGCGCTGGCAGATGGCCGGCGACGGCAAGCGTGAAGATCTTCCGCGCGCCTGGCGGCAGATCATCCGTTGGCTCGTGTCCGAGGTGCCCAACCGTGTGCAACTGGATACAAAAGACCTTTCCGATGCCGCGGGGCTGCATCGCAAGTTGACCGTTCGCGCGCGCGACGCGGAGTTTAAGCCGCTTGGCTTTGCCAATGTCGAGCTGAACGTGCTGCCGGACGGCGATGAGTCGAAGGCGGTCGACCTGTCAGTCGAGCCGGGTGCCGAGACCGGCGCGTTCGAGTCGTCGTACAGGCTCGGCGAGGAGGGCGGCTACGTGGCCCGGGCCAAGGTGCGCGACGAGGCCGGCCAGATGATCGGCGAGGTTGAGGCCGGCTGGGCCAGCAACCCGGCTGCGGACGAGTACGCCTCGTTGCAGCCCAACGTCAGCCTGATGGAGAAATTGGCCGAGCGCACCGGCGGCGATGTGCTCGCCGTCAGCGATCTGGCCGGCTGGGCGAACGAGTTGCCGATGAAAAAGGCGGACGTGATGAAGCCGTTCCCGACCACGCTGTGGCACCTGCCGTGGATGTTTGCCGTGGCACTGTTGTTGCTCGTCACCGAGTGGTGGCTGCGGAGGAGGCATTGGCTGCCGTGAGAGCATTGCTGTTGAGCTTGTTGCTGCTGCCGTTGGCCAAGCCGGCCGCGGGAGAGGCCGTGTTCAACGACGCGACGAAGCGCCGCGTGATGGTCGTCACCGGTGCCGGTGGCGAAGCCGACTACAACGAGCTGTTCGCTCGATGGGCGGTCGACTTGGCCAAGGCGTTCGACGGCCAGGCCGCTGAGCTGGTGCGTGTCACCAACAAGCCGGAAAACACCGGCGCGCGAAAGACCGTCGAGGCCACGCTCAAAAAATGGATCGAAAAACCGGACGAAGAAATTTGGATCCTGCTCGTCGGCCACGGCACGTTCGACGGCAAGGCTGCCAAGTTCAACCTCGTTGGCAACGACATCTCTGCCGCCGAGTTTCAGCATTGGCTCAAGCCGCACCACGGGCCGCTCGTGTTCATCAATACCAGTTCGAGCAGCGCGCCGTTCATCCGGGCGATCTCCGGCCCGAACCGCGTCGTGGCCACCGCGACCAAGAGCGGCTACGAGCAAAACTTCTGCCGCTTCGGCGGTTACATGGCGGCCGCGCTTGGCCAGGCGGATGCCGACCTCGACAAGGATGGCGCGGTATCGGTGCTCGAGGCGTTTCTGATCGCCTCGCGTCAGACCGCTGAATTTTACCGAGAAAACGACCGCTTGGTTTCCGAGAACGCGCTGCTCGACGACAACGGCGACGGCATGGGCACCCCGGCCGACTGGTTCCGCGGTGTGCGCACGCAAAAAAAGGCCAAAGGCAAAAGCAGCGCCGACGGGAAGTTGTCGCGCCTGGTTTTCCCCGTGATCCCCCCGGCGGAGCAGGATATCCCTGCGCCGCTCCGCAAAAAACGGCTCGCCGCCGAGGCCAAAATCGAGTCGCTCCGTTCGCTCAAGAAAACCGTCGACGCCGAGGTGTATTACCGCGACCTCGAGAAACTGTTCCTCGAGTTGGCCAGCGTGAACGACGAAATCGAGGCCGCCAGGCAGAATTAGCTCTTGGCCAAGTGCGGGTTTTTTGAACCGCGAATGGATGCCAAGGGACGCGAATCATTTTCCTTCTCCGGAGAAGGTGGCCGGAGGCCGGATGAGGGGGTGGCCACTCGGCAACCAAACACCTCCAGTATTGGTTTCACGCCGGCGCTGTGATATTCCCCCCGCCGTAACGACACGCAATACATGAGAGAACTTGTCATCGGCATCGATAGTGGGACGCAGTCGACCAAGGCGTTGGTGGTGGACGCGAAAAATGGCAGGGTGCTTGGCGAGGGCGCCAAGGCGTACGGCCTGATCGACGGCCTGCCTGCCGGGGCCAAGGAGCAGCATCCGGCCGACTGGATCGGTGCCACCGAGTCGAGCATTCGCGCCGCACTCAGGCAGGCCAAGGCCACGGCGGCCGAGGTGCGTGGGATCGGTGTCAGCGGCCAGCAGCACGGCTTCGTGCCGCTCGACAAAAAGGGGCAGGTCATTCGCCCGGCCAAGCTGTGGTGCGACACCTCCACGGCCGCCGAGTGCGACGCGATCATGGCCAAGCTCGGCGGTCTCAAGGGCGCGGTCAAGGAACTTGGCAACGCGGTGCTGCCCGGGTTCACCGCCGGTAAGATTCTCTGGTTGAAGAAACATGAGCCGAAAAATTTCAAGCGGCTGGCCACGGTGCTGTTGCCGCATGATTACCTGAACTACTGGCTCACCGGCAACGCCGTGATGGAGTACGGCGACGCCAGCGGCACGGCGCTGCTCAACGTCCGCACCCGCAAGTGGTCAAGGAAGACGCTGAAGGCGATCGACGCCGGGTTGGAGGCCAAGCTGCCCAAGCTGATCTCGAGCGATCAATCGGCCGGTACACTGCAGGCCTCCACGGCCAAGCGGCTGGGGCTGAGCACCGACGTCGTGGTCAGCGCCGGTGGCGGCGACAACATGATGGGCGCGATCGGCACCGGCAACACGAGCCCGGGAGTCGTGACCGCGAGCTTCGGCACAAGCGGCACTATCTACGCTTGTGCTGGAAAACCAGTTGTGGATCCGAAAGGTGAAATCGCTGCGTTTTGTGATTCAACTAACCGCTGGCTGCCGCTGCTCTGTACTATGAACGTTACAGTCGCCACTGAGTTAATCCGTAGGGATTTCAAGTGGACGCATGCTAAGTATGAGTCTGCTGCGCGCAAGGCTCCCGCCGGATCGGATGGTCTGATGTTGTTGCCATACCTTGAGGGAGAGCGAACGCCCAATGTGCCGGATGGCACAGGTGTTTATTTCGGGGTCCGTGCTAAAACGTTTACCGAAAAACATTTTGCTCGTGCCACTATGGAAGGCGTGACTATGGGAATGAATTATGGTCTGCGCCGGCTCAAGAAACTGGGCATAAAGCCGACACAAATTCGTGCGACCGGTGGAGGCTCGAAGTCTAAGCTTTGGCGGCAGATAATGGCAGATGTGTTCAATGCGCAAGTTGTGACACTAAAGGTGGGTGAGGGTGCTGCCTACGGCGCAGCTCTTCAGGCTTTATGGAGTCTTAGAAACAATCAAGGAGACAGAGTTGGAATAGAGGAAATTACCAATCGATTTGTGAGATTAAATAAACGCGAAACTACCGAGCCTAACGCCGATAACGTTTCTATTTACCAAGATGTACAAGCTCTACAGAAAAAGCTGTCAACCTCACTCAGGTCTTCGTTTCAATTGCACAGGAAATTAATTACCGAAGATAACTCCTTTTAGATTTGGTTTACTGCTGTTTTTTCCAATCAAAAACATAAAGGCGATTAAGGCTTCTAATCATCATTTTATTACCTTGTATGCCTAGATGAGCCCAAGATTCGCCATCTACAACTTCGCGTTCTGACAGAATGTTTAATTTTTCAGGGTCCGCCTTTATCAAATAAAGAATTCCTTTTTGGTCCAGTGCTAGGATCTTATCAGCGTTGATAACCAGACTCATGTATTTACCAAAACTTTTTGAGCTAACCCATTGTTCTTTACCTGTTTTGAGATCATAACAAGCAAAGCGATTGCTTCTTAGGTGTAAATAAGCTTTACCGTTATATTGAACGGGACTGCACATGTAACCTTGGGAATTATTTTTCCACTTTATATCAGTAGCCCATTCATCCTTGCTTTTTGTTACCCTAATAAAAGAGGAACCTCCGCCATATGTACTCGTAAAAATTCCGTCCTCAAAAGCCAAAGGGGTTAAAATGTTCATACCTCGGAATGCTTTAATTGGCCTATCCCACAATACTTTTCCATCCAAACGGTTAACTCCATTCAAATGAGATCTAGTTTGGACTAGAATTAAATCATTGTTGTTTATTTTTGCTAATGTAGGAGAAGAAAAGGCGCTGCCGTACATCCCCCCTTTGTCATTCAACGCCTGCCATACAACTGTACCTGTTTCTTGTTCGATCTTACTGAAACTTGCGCCGGCTTGAACATAAACAAACTTCTCGTCGACTAGTGGGGAACTGGCGAATCCAAAATCAGGGAGTGGTGTGCCATATTTTTTTGCGAAATTTATTTCCCAAAAAATTTTTCCGGTTTTTGCGTCGAGGCAAAGCAAATGGTCACGCATTCCGCCGACAAAAACCTTTCCGTTAGCAACTGCAGGAGTAGAGCGTATCCAACTTCCATTTCTTGCCGCAAAAAAAGGAACCTTCATTTCCCCGGCCCAAGTTTGTTTCCATTTCAACTCCCCATCTTTGAGATTGTAGGCAAGAACAGATTCTTTTCCTTTAGTGGATTCCGTTGTGAATACATATTGGCCATCACTGACAGGCCCGGAGTAGCTCGCACCCAATTTATCGGTAGACCATGATTTAACTAAATTACTATCATTGAGAGAATTGGGCCAAGCAGAGCCTTTGAAGCTGCCATCTGTCAGATTCCCTCTCCATTGGTTCCAATCTGATGCTGAAGAATCAATACTTCCAGAGCTTAGAAAAAATAAAGATAACCCAAGTGACATTGAGTTTAAAAATTTCTTGATTTTGAAGGACTTTTTTGGATGAATCGCCCTCAGCTCATTTAAACTAAAAGAGTTTATTTTTCGTTTATTTTTTTTCATGAACAGGTTTTTGATTTTTACCCTCGCGGCAGTATTACCCCCTTTACATGGGATTTCAAATACAAATGCACCAAATATACTATTCGCATTTGCTGATGACTGGGGGAAATACGCTAGTGCCTACGCTAAGGTTGAAGAACAGCCGAGTGCGAATTCGGTTGTGAAGACCCCAGTGTTCGACCGCATCGCGGGCAACGGCGTGCTGTTCAAGCATGCGTTCGTCACTGCGCCGTCGTGTACGCCGTGCCGTAGTTCGCTGCTTTCCGGGCAGTACTTTTTTCGCACCGGCCTGGGGGCGATCCTGCAGGGAGCCAAGTGGGATCCGGCGATTCCGTCGTTCCCGTTGATGCTGCATGACGCCGGGTACCACATCGGCGAGACGTACAAGGTTTGGACGCCTGGGACGCCGCGGGACGCACCGTACGGCGCAGGTAAGTTTAGCTACGAGAAAAGCGGCAGTCGGTTCAACGGATTTTCGCAGGTGACGACCAAGCGCGTGGCCGAAGGCATGTCGGTGGAGGCGGCCAAGCAGACGCTCTACGACGAGGTGATGGGCAACTTCAACTCGTTCCTTGACGCCCGCGAAGGTGACGACCCGTTCTGTTACTGGTTCGGCCCGACGCTTGTTCACCGCAAGTGGACGAAAGGGTCCGGCAAGGATTTGTGGGGTATCAACCCGGACGAACTCAAGGGCAGGCTGCCGAAGTTTCTGCCGGACGTACACGAGGTGCGGCAGGACTTTGCCGACTACCTTGGCGAGGTCCAGGCGTTTGACACCGCGCTTGGCCTGATTCTCAAGCGCCTCGAGGCGGTGGATGAACTTGACAACACGGTGGTGGTTATCAGCGGGGATCATGGCGCGCCCGGTTTCCCCGGCGGCAAATGCAACCTGTACGACTTCGGGGTGCAGGTGCCACTGGCGATCTGGTGGCCCGGAAAACCGGGCGGTCGCGTGGTCGACGATTTCGTGAACCTGATGGACTTGGCGCCGACGTTCCTTGAGATCTGCGGTGTCAAGCGGCCGAAGGTCATGACAGGCCGCAGTCTCGTGCCGGTTTTGAAATCCAAAAAAGAGGGGCTGGTTGACAAGAAGCGAAACTGGGTGATCACCGGCCGCGAGCGGCACGTGGCCAAGGCGCGCGAAGGGATGTTGCCGTATCCGCAACGCGCCCTCCGCACGGAGGAGTATTTGTACATCATCAACTTCGCGCCGGACCGCTGGCCGATGGGCAACCCGTACAATCTCACCAAGGATAGCGCACCGGAACATCGGCTGCTTGAGCACAACACCTTCATCACCTACGGCGATCTCGATGCAAGCCCGACCAAGGCGTGGGTTATCGAGCATCGCAACGAAGACAAGTGGAAGTGGTACTACGACTACGCCTTCGGCAAACGCCCGCGCGAGGAGTTGTACGTGCTGGCCGACGACCCTGACCAAATCAAAAACGTGGCCAACGACAAAAAGTACGCCGCCGCCAAGCGTAGGCTCAACAGGCAGTTGATGAGCCGGCTGAAAAAGGCACGCGACCCGCGTGTACTCGGCGACGGTTCGACCTTCGACAAACCGCCGTATGTGTCCGCGCCGCCCAAGCGTCGGTAATTGATTTTTTGTAACTTTTTCCACTATCAGCCATTCTAATTGCCAGTCATGAAAACACGAATCCTTTTCAGTCTTGTGTTGTTCGCTGCCATCGCTTGGCCAAGTGCTGTGGTCAAGCGCCCAAATGTCGTGTTCATCTTCACCGACGACCAGCGCCCGGACGCATTTGGTGCGGTGGGCAATCCCGACGTCAAGACACCCAACATGGATCGGCTGTTCCACAACGGCTTTGTTTTCAAACAGGCTTACATTCAGGGATCGATGACCTTTGCGACCTGTCTACCCAGCCGCGCGATGCTCATGAGTGGCAAGTCGTTGTTCCGAGCCCCGATGCGACTCGACTCCGGCACGATCCTCCCTCAGGCATTGCGAAAGGGCGGCTACCACACCTTCGCCACAGGCAAGTGGCACAACGGCGAGTTGTCGTTCGAGAATAGTTTTGACGAGGCCGAGGCGGTGTTTTTCGGCGGGGCGGCCCGGTCGCACATCGGCGTGCCGGTGCATCGCATGATCGCCGGGTTGATGGTGCCGTACGATTCCGGCGAATCCTTCTCGACCGAATTGTTTGCCGACGCGGCGATCGAGTACATCGAGAGCCGTGAAAAAATCGACAAGCCGTTTTTTTGCTACATACCGGTCACTGCGCCGCACTCGCCTGTGACGCCTCCGGGCAAGTGGGCCACGATGTACGATCCAAAAAAAATCACCCTCCCGCCCAACCACGTTGCGTTGCGGCCGGATCTCGCGGAGTCGACCCGGGGTGGCAGCCGGCGCGGCGGAGGCCGTGGGGGCCGTGGCCGGGGTGGAGATGAAAATGGTGAAACCTCGCCGGTGGAGCGTGCCAAGCAGGACTACGCAAAATATTACGGGCTAATTTCGCACCTCGACCATCACGTCGGCCGCGTACTGGACACGCTTGAGAAAACCGGGCAGGCCGACAACACCATCGTGGTGTTGGCCACAGACCACGGCATGTCGAAGAGTAGCCACGGAGCGAGCGGCAAGAACAACGCCTACGAGCACACTTCGAGGGTGCAGATGGTGTTCAGTGGAGCCACCGTGCCCAAAGGCTCATCGGATGCGTTGGTCTATCTTTACGACATTTACCCGACGCTGTGCGGTCTCGCAGGGTTGCCGGTGCCAGAAGGAGTCGAGGGCAAAAACCTGACGAAACTTATTCGCGGTAAATCTGAAAAAGTACGTGACCACCTGTTCACCGCGTACATGCAGGATCAGCGCACGATACGTGACGATCGTTGGAAACTGTTTCATCGGGGGAGTGAAAATCGGGTGTCGCTGTACGATTTGAAAAACGATCCCCACGAGTTGAACGACCTGGCCAAGCGCCCCGAGCACGCCAAGCGGATCGCCGAACTCAAGGCGGCCCTGGCCAAGGCGCGGGTCCAGTACGGCGACACCGACGAGAGTGTGGCACGGCTGATGCGCAGTCGCGGAGGCCGCCCCGGCGGCGGGGGGCGGCGTCCGTCCGGCGGGGGCGCTCCGCCGGCCATCGACGCGACCGGCTTGGCCAAGCGCGTCGCGGAAAAACTGCTCGCCCATGCCGAGGCTGAGTCCGGCTTGGCCAAGCGGGGGTTTGAATCAGCTTGGGTGGAGTTGCACACGGAGTGGCGAGACGGGGAATCGGCCACGAGCCGGAACGACCTGGTCCGCGGCTTTGGCGGGCTGCTTGGCGACCAAACCACAGAACGCGGCGGTCGGCCCACCGGGCCGGGCGCAGTCGTCGCCCGGGCTTTCAGCTACGCCACCGACAGCGACGGCGACCGGGAAATCACCGCTGAGGAGGTTCAGTCCGCCGCCAAAAAATGGGCCTCGGATGGCGACAAAAATGCCGACGGCAGGTTGAGTACGGCGGAGATTTCCTCCGTCATCAAGGGCTTTATCCAGTCCATGCCCGCGCCCAGGGGCCGTCGCCGCTGATAGCGGGGCCGGAACTTTTATGCGGAATAAAGCTTGTTACGCCGTAGCAAGTCGGTGAAAGTTTCCACGTTATGAAATCACTATCGATCCTGTCCATCGCCGTCGTGTTGCTTGCCGTCGTCGTCGCGCCGCAGGCACAAACCGAATCCAAAACGACAGCATACAAAAAAATCCCGTTGCTTGACCTGACACAGTTCAGCGAAAAGCAGCAGGCGGAAATCATGAAGCGCGCCAATACGGAGGGGTGCGATTGCGGCTGCAAAATGACCGTGGCCCAGTGCCGCAACGACGACCAGACCTGCGGCAAGAGCATCCCGCTGATCGAGGCGATCGTAAAGGACATCACTGGCAAGACAGTTAAACTGGCCAAGGCCAAGCCGAAGGCGGACGACCGCATCGGCAAGCCGGTGGACATCAAGTTCACCTCCCTCGACGGCAAAAAAGTCGATGTGTCAAAAATGAAGGGCAAGGTCGTGTTGATCGATTTCTGGGCGACTTGGTGCGGGCCTTGTGTGGCCGAGTTGCCCAACGTCAAGCGCGCCTATGACAAGCTGCACTCGAAGGGATTCGAGATTGTCGGCATCTCGCTCGACAGCAAGGAGAGCGCGCTGCGCAAGTTCGTCAAGAAGGAGAAGATGCCGTGGCCGCAATTCTTCGACGGCAAAGGCTGGAAGAACAGCATCTCGACCGCGCACGGCATCCGTAGCATCCCGGCCATGTGGCTGGTGGACAAGCAGGGCAACCTCGCCGACCTCAATGCCCGGGCCGACCTTGAGGGGAAAGTGGAGGCCCTCCTCGCCGCCCCGGACGCGAAGTAATTTTCAGTCCGAAGCAGTGTCAATGATCGATCCGCCGTTCCGGTCTCCGCGAACCAATCTCGGCGGCCTGCACCACCTCGGACGGATGCTTGACAAGATACGGTGCGACTTGGCCGGCACGCTGCCGGAGGAGTATCGCCCGAACCTTGGACTATCGGTGGCGCTGGACGGTTTCATCTGCGGTTTTCTCAGAGTTCAGTTTGCGGACGTTCGGCAAAAAATCTTCGAGGGATTGAGTGATGACGAGATGTTGGAATGGTGTTTCGCCACCGGTCTGCGCCCGAATTCGATGCAACGCCGCATCTGGAATGGGTTCTGGGAAAAATTTGGCTGGCGCGACCTCGCAACTTCCGTCATTGACGACCTCAAGAAGAAGGAGGGACTAGACAACCGCCCCGAACTCCAAACCGCCTTCGACGTCATCGACGAACGGGAAGGGCGGGGGATCAAAGGCTGAGCTTGGCCAAGCGCTTGGTTTTCGGCCTTCTTCCTTCAACCTTCCACCTTACCTCACCACCATGATGCCTTTCATGATGGTCCAGTGGCCGGGGAAGGTGCAGATGTACGGGTAGTCGCCCGGCTTTTTTGGCGCGATGAACCGGAGCGCCGTCGCGGAGAGCGGGGCGATCATCCGCGTGGCGTGCAGCACTTTTTTTGACTTGGGCACGTATTGGCCGCGCTGGGCTTCCCTGGGGTTCTTGGCCATCTCGTTGGCGGCCAAGCCGATTTCCTCGTCGGCACCGGGGGCGACGATTACGATATTGTGCGCGGTGGCGTCCGGGTTGGTGAAGTCGATCCGCACCGGCTGTCCGGCGCGCACCACAAACCGGGTGACGTCATACAGCATTCGCTCCTTCACCGCCGAGATTTTGACGACCTTCAGGTTTTTCTGCGAATCAAACTCCGCGTCCCGGGCGGAGGTGTTGCGCTTGGGCGCCATTTTCTGGCGGAGATCGAATGCGGCCATGAACTTCGGCAGTTCCGGGTGCGCGGCGGCGAAGTCGATGCTGCCTTTCCACAACGGCTCGATCGTGCGGGAACCAAGCGCGGTGCGGATGGCGTAGCTGAGGTGGCCGATGCTCGGGTGATTGAGGGTGTCGAGCAGTGCGTCGAGCGCGGCGGGGGTGCCGACGTAGCTCGCAGCGATGGCGGCCTCCATGCGAACGAGGCCGCTTGGGTCGTTGGCGCGTTTGCGGAGCAACGCTTGGCCGTTCTCGAGTTGATCGTGCCAGTAGCGCAACTGGTGCGTCGCCGCGGCGCGGGCGTTGTGGTTGTCGCACTCGAGTAGCTCTGCGAGCAGCCCTGCATTCATGGCGTCTATGCCGCGGTAAAGCCAGACGGCCTCGATTTGGTGATGCCGATGGCGGGGGGCAGTCGGGTCGAGCTTGGCCACCCACGCATCGAGCGCGGCCTTGACCCTGGCCGGGTCGCGATCGCGCAGTTCGCGCTTGGCCCAGTAGCGGTAGCGGTATTCCGGGCGCTTGAGGATGTCGAGCAGTTGGCCAAGCGGAGCGCCGGCGATCTGCGGCATCTGTTGCGGCTTGGCCCCCTTGGGCATGATGCGGAAAATGCGGCCGCTGACGCGGTCGCGCCGCTTGTCGCGCAGGGAGTATTGGGCGTGGCCCTTGACCGGGTTGTACCAGTCGCAGACGTACATCGCGCCGTCCGGGCCGTACCGCAGGTCGACCGGGATGAAGCTGAGGTTGCGCGAGAAAACGAGGTTGCCGACGTATTCCTCCTCGTAGCCAAAGTCAGACTCGACCCAGCGGTGGAACTCGACGCGGTTGCTTGGCTTGTAGCGCACCTTGACGAAGCCGCCCTGCATCTCCTCCGGCCAGTTGGGGAAATCGACGAACTCCTGGCCGCACGTGCCGGAGTAGGCGCGCAGGCCGATCGGGCGCGGGTGCTGCACCGGGTAGGCCGGGTCGAGCGCGTGGAATGCCTGCGCGTAAATCGGGTAACTGGCCATGTGCTGTCCCCAGTCGTCGAACGTGACACCCCAAGGGTTGGTGCTCATGTGGGTTCCAAACGAGGTGAGTCGGTGACTGCGCGGCTCGAACCGGAACCAACCGCTGTCCCGCTGCCGCACCGGGCCGTAAGGTGTCTCGACCTGGCTGTGGTGGAAGATCCCCTCGCGAAAAATCAGGTCGCCGTCCGGTGTCCACGCGAAGTCGTGCAGCGCGTGGTGCGAATCCTCGCAGCCGAAACCGGTGAGCAGTTTTTCGTGTGTGTCCGCCCGGCCGTCGCCATCGGTGTCCTTGAGAAACGTTAAGTGCGGCTCCTCCGAGACGTAGACGCCGCCGTTACCAAACTCGAACGACAATGGGATGTGCAGATCGTCGGCGAAGACGGAAGTCTTGTCTGCACGACCATTGCCGTCTGTGTCCTCGAGGATGACGAGTTTATCGTTCGGCTCGTTGCCGGGATAAACGTGCGGGTAGGTCGTCGAGCAACTGACCCACAGCCGCCCCTGCGAGTCCCATCGCATCTGGATGGGGCAGGCGAGTTCCGGGAAGTCCGTCTCTGAGGCGAACAACGTCACGTCGAACCTCGGGTCGACCTCGAACTCGCCCAACTCGGCCTCGGGCGAAAGCAGGCGATTGGCGCCGCGGCTTTGCTTGGTCGCGGGCAAAGGCGGCACGTTTGAGTCGTCGATCTTCGCTGGTACCTGTTTACCCGCAGCGATGTCCCAGATGCGCTGGTCGCGGTTGGCGGTCATGATGTCGAAGTTGCGCATCGCCGGGAGGAAGTCGAGATAGCCGTAGCTGCGGTTGCGCCCGCCAGTGTAATAAAAGGTGTTCACCGGCCGATATCGGTGAAAAAACTGTTTATTTTTCTCCAGCACAGCCGCACGAATTTCCTCGTTGATGACCGGGGTGGGCTGGTCGAATGCCGCATTAAAAACCAAGTTGCCAAATAGCCGGTAGCCGGCGTCATTGAGGTGGCAACCGTTGAATGTGAGGTCATTTCCGGTGGAACCCATCGCCTTGTTGGTAGAGTCGAAGACGTTGATGAAGCCGACTTTTTGCATCTTGGCCACCTCGCTTATGGCGCGGGTGTAGAGTCGGATGTTTTTGTTGTTTTTTGCCGCGTCGACCCCGGTGATGTTCTCGCTGGCGATCGGCGAGAGCAACACAAGCTGCGGTCCTCTTTTGCCGTTGAACGCCTTGGCCTTGCTCGCCTGCACGAACTCGGTGAGCTTGGTTTTGAATTCGGCCAAGCCGTCCGGCCCCGCGAACGATTCGTTGAAACCGTAAGCCGCAAAAATGATGTCGGCCTTGATGAAAACCAGATGCTGATCCGTGTCGGCGAAGTTGGCCGGTCGTGGCTGGTAGTGGAGCGAGTCCGCCGACCAGGCGAGGTTGCGCACTGTCAGTCGATGAGCCGGGTACGCCTGCTGAATGAGCGTTTCGAGGTAGCCAAAATCCTGTGAGCGGTCGAGCAGCGTGTTGCCGATTAGCGCAATGCTCATACCCGGCTCAACCTTGAGCGGCAGTTGGGTGTCGACCGGTGAAGTGGATTCCGGTCGGGGCGCAGTTTTTTCAAACAGCGCGTACCGTGCGAGATCGGGGCTTTCGATCGGGGCCTTTTTCCCGCTTGGTTTGTTGCGGCCATCCACGGGCTGAGCCAACAGCGCTTGGCCAAGCGCAAGGGAAACAAAAAGAGTGCAGAACCAACGACTCATTATTTTTTCTTCGGGTCACGGTGGAAGCGCTTGGTTTTGGTGATCCAGCGCAGGCCTTCCATGAGGTGTTGATGGCCGAACTTGGTGGCGAGCGATTTCACCTCGTGGCCAAGTTCGGTGTAGAAAAAGCGGCCGCCCTCGAACTCCCGAATCCAGCTCACCGGATGATCCTTGCCCATTGGCTTGCCACCGCGGGTCTTGAAGTATTCGCGGACGGGGTCGTAGCTGGTTTCGTCGATTCGCAGCAGTACCTTTACGCCGGGCAGACCGGTGACGGATTTGTCGTGGTTCGTCCAGTCGGCGGTGTAGTAAAACTCCGGGCCGTAGCCTTTCACCGAAGGATGATTCTTGTTTTCCGGATCCACGATGAGCTTGGCCTTGACGAAATCGGAGTCGCTGTTGAAGTCGCACCCGACGAGTTTGGTCCACCATGGCCAGGTATTGTGATGCACCGCCGCTGCGTGGAGGGCCATGATGCCGCCCCCGGCCTGGTACCAGTCCTTGAGTTGTTTGCGCTGTTTTTCATTGAGCGAGTTGCCGATGTCGGTGGTGCTGTTAAAGATCACGGCTTGATAGAGGTGCAGCCGGGAAAAATCCTCCGGCGACTCGGTAACGTCAAATTGCGCGCCGTATTTGCCACCGAGTTGAACGAGAAAACTGTTCAACTCTGGGATGGCCGGGTGACGATACCAGGCGGTCTTTGAAAAAATGAGGACGCGCGTCAACTCGTCCTTGTTGGGCTTACCATCGCCGTGGTCATCCCCGTCGTGTGCGTTTAACCGGGGGGCGGCCAAGCCGAGCAGTAGTGAGCCCACAAAGAGGGCACCAATGATTCGAAATGAGGAAAACATGGGGGGGCGATCATCCGGTTTTGCCAATGGCTTGCAAGCCGATTCACCACGTCCGGGGATGTAGCATGGTTGGTTGCCGGTTGATCCATGGAAAATACGGCCGGGCATAGTTTTGGCTTGCCCCAACCGGGGGCACCGTGGAAACTCTGCCTCGTTTTCGAAACAAAATGAGTCGCGCAAAACAAACATTGTTGGCGGCGGTTGCGGGCATGCTTCTTGTGAGTGGTTGTGCCACGGAGCCGGGAAAAAAGACGGCAATCGGAGCCGGTGTGGGCGCAGCAATTGGTGCGGCGACGGGGGCCATCATCGGCCATCAATCCGGCGAGCGCGACAAGGGCGCCCTGGTCGGTGGCCTTATCGGTGCCGGCGTGGGCGGTGCGGTCGGCAACGCCAAGGAGGCCAAAGAAAAGAAGGCTGCTGCGCCGAAACCGCCAAATTAAATAAACAGGGACTTCCATTGATTTTTGAGCGGAGCCGGTTTTTTTGGCTCTACTTTTTCTGCAATCGATGAAGGCGTTGTTTGTCCACGCGCATTTTGATGACTACGAGTTTGCCGCTGCCGGTACGTTCGAAATGTGGCGACGGCGGTTGGGCGGCGACTTTCGGGCGCGGCTGGTGATCTGCACCGACGGGGCGGCGGGGCATCACCGGATGTCACGGGAGGAGACGGCGCGCGTCCGGCTGGCCGAGCAGATGGAATCGGCCAAGCTGGCCCAGTGCGAGGTTGAGCCGCTGCGGCTGCCGAACGGCCGCCCGCCCCGCGAGGCTTGCCTGCAGGTGGACAGCGATCTGCTGGCGGCGCTCTGGAAGGCGATCCGCGACTTCGAGCCGGACTACCTGTTCGCCCCGCCAATGCCGTCCGACCCGGTCGCCGGGCTGCACGTTGACCACGTGGCCGTGGCCGAGGCGGTGCGCAAGGTGGCCTACATGATCAACGTGCCGCACGCCTTCACGCCGGAGTACCCGTCCGACGCGGCCGAGGCCAAGCCGTGCAAGGTGCCGGTCATCCTCACCGCATATGATTCGTATATGTTCGGGGCGAACTCGTTCGACTTGGCGGTGGATGTCAGTGCGGCGTTCAAGTTGATGGTGGACATGACATGGTGCCACCAGTCGCAAGTGACCGAGTGGTTGCCGTGGGTCGGGCGGCACGACATGGACGTGCCTAAGTCGAGGGAGGAATGGCGCGCGACGCTTGAGCATCGCTATGCCAAGCGCAACCGCGAGCTTGGCCTCGGTGGCGAGCCGATGGCGGAGGTGTTCGGCGTCACTGCCTGGGGCGAAATCCCGACGCTTGAGCAATTGAAAACCGACCTGCCTAACCTTATCACCCCGCCCGAAGCGGAAGCCCGCCTGGCCAAGCGCCTGGCCCAATGGCGCGGCGAGTGAGCGCTTGGCCAAGCGGGGGCGGTATATGGCTTGATGATTTTGTCATCTCTTTTATCCTGTCGGCGGCATGTCCACGCTGGATCGATTCGAGAGCGTCTTTAACGCCGCGTCTCGGGAGGTGTTCGCGCGGCAGCCGGTCGAGATCGATCGTGTGCTGCTTGTCCACGACCTTCCGGAGTCCAAGCGAGATGATTTTCTCTACTTGGCTAAGGGCTTTCTCTCGGTGCTGGAGGTCCCGGGCGGGCCAGAGTGGAAGTTGTTTGGAGGTGACACACCTTTTGGGATTCGGGAGGTGCTCGATGCAGTAGAGAAGGCCAAGCCAGATTTGGTCGTGACGTACCGTGATCTTCACGGCGCTGCCGGGGAATGGCCGCAGAGCCTGGGTCGGCATGTGGATGTGCTGACACAGGCAACGGTGACTCCGGTGCTGGTGCTGCCGTGTCCAGCGCGGGGGAATATGCCGGGCCACGCTCTTCAGAACACCGACCGGGTGATGGCGGTGACGGATCACCTGGCTGGAGACCACCGGTTGGTAAGCCACGCAGCGCACTTTACGCGGGACGGCGGGACACTTTTTCTTGCGCATGTTGAGGACGACACGGTTTTTGAGCGTTACATCGCAGCGATTGGGAAAATCCCTGACTTGGACACCGAAATTGCTAGGGAGGAAATCAGAGTACGATTGCTGGAGGATCCGATGGAGTATATCGAGTCGTGTCGAGCCGGTTTGGCTAGAGAAGGCTCTCAAATCAAGGTGGAGAGTTGTGTTAAACTTGGGCATTTTCTTGCTGATTACAAGGAGTTGGTTGAGGAGAATGAAATTGACCTGCTGGTCATGTATACGAAGGACGAAGAACAGTTGGCAATGCACGGGATCGCGTATCCGCTTGCGGTCGAGTTGCGATCGACACCGTTGCTGATGCTATAGAGAGGTGGCAGGAATGGAACTCATGATGATTGCCGCTGCGGGTCATCCTGCCGCCGAGGTGGCGTCGTGGATCACCTACATGTTCACCGGACTGCTGGGGGCCATGGTATTGTGTCTTGCGCTGGAGGAAAAAATCCACGCGAAAAAATCGGTTATCGTCGGGGTGACGGCGGTGGTGGCTCTGTTGCTGGGTGCATTCACCGGCATCCTGCCGTTTGGTGCGGTGCATCTCCCCAACGGTCACGAGATGAAACTACCGGTGTTCATTCCCGGAATCGAGTGGGGAGTGATTACGATCATCCTTGGATCAAGCCTGTTTGTGGATGTCACCAGCAAGTCGGGACTGTTCACCTTTATCGCCATCAAGCTGACCAAGGCGTCGAGGGGCGATCCACGCCGGCTGCTTTGGTTTTACGGAGTTATGACTGTGGTGTTCAGCGCCGTGCTCAACAATGTCACGGCAATGATCATCGTCGGATCGTTGAGTGCCGTCTCGCTGGGCAAGCTTGGCCAACGAGAAAAGCTACTCGGCTTCCTGCTGGTGGAGGGATTACTGACTAACATTGGCGGCCTTCTCACGTTGATCTCGTCGGTACCGAATATCATCGTCGGCACCACAGCTGGGATCGGGTTTGTGCCTTTCTTCATCAAGTCCGCGCCGTACGTCATTGTGGCAACCGCCGCAACCATCGTGATGGGCGCCAAAGTATTTGGAATCGAGTCGCTCAAGACCGACGAGGAGCGCGCTGTTGCGCTTAGGCAAGTTTCGAGTTTCGACGAGATGGACGGCATCGAGAGCATGGGTTTCTTTTGGTTCGGCGCAGCTATGCTCTTGCTGTTCATTTGTTTTATTGCCACCGCATCGTTTGACGGTTGGCCAATTGGCAAGCTTGGAATGGGCTTCGTGGCGATGATGTTCGCAGTGATCATGCTTTGTAAATTCAAGTCGAGTGTCGGTAAGTTTTACAGCGGCATCGACTGGGATTTGCTGTTCTTTTTCGTCTACCTGTTCGTCGCTATCTACGCGATGGAGCAGGCCGGCGTGCTCGACCTGATCGGCAAGGGCATCGCGCCGATCATCGGCATGGGAGCCAAAGTGGGCGGCGGCCTGTTGCTGATTTCTTCCGCAGTGGCCAGCAGCGTGACCGATAACATTCCGTTGGCAGCTGTGCTGTCAAACATCCTCAAGTCGATGGATCCGGCCGTTGATCCCGGTATGTGGTGGTCGGTGATATTCGGCGCGAACCTCGGCGGCAACCTGACGCCGATCGGTTCCGCCTCGACGCTCGTGGCGGTGACCATCATGCACAAGCACGACCTCACGATTTCCTTCATGGGCTTTGTGAAAAAAGCGCTACCGTTCGCGTTGCTTCACATCGCTCTGGCCACGGTGTACGTGCTATTCGTGCTAAAGCATTTGCCGGGCTGACCGGTTATTTCCCGGTATGGCGGGCAACCGAAAAGATGCCAACCAGCAGTAGGACGGCACCGGCAGGCAGGAGTATGATGCCCAGTCCTGGGTCTGCTCCGTGTGTGATCAGGCCGCCGAGGATGAACCCGCCGGGAACCAGCAGGGTGGCCGCCGCGAGGCAGCGCGAGGCCAGCACGCGGGCACCGACTGGCAGGTCCACCCGAGGCAACGAGGCTGCGAACACGATGTTGAGCACCGACAACAGCGCGCCGTGCGCGTGGCCCAGCCGGAGCATCAGCCGGTGCGTCTCGTTATCGCCTACATCGAGGTACCAGCCGACCCGGAATGCCAGCATGCCCTCGAGCACGATGCCGAGGCACACAAATACAAGCAGCGACCACCAGCCAAGACGGAAATGCCACTGCTCCTGCGGCGTGGCCTGCCCCTGGGGATCGCGGGGCCCAGGGTTGGCCGGGGCGTTTCTGGCCTGTTCGCTTCGTTCGCGCCGAGTGGGGTTCTGTTGGCTCATTCCTGCAAGGTCATCGGGCGGTTGTTGCGCTTGGCGGTCAACCGGCTGGCGTTATCTTCCAGTGGGTGGCCCCGGGCGGCGAGCAGAAGTTCGGCCCGCGGTGCCTGGCCAAGCGGCGCGGCGTTGGCCAAGCGCCGCCGGATGGCGTCGATCTGCCCGGCGCGCTTGGCCAAGGGGGCAGTGTAGTCGAACGGCTCGCCGGCTAGGGGGGGATGGGCCGTCAGCGCCTTGTGGGCAATATGGCGGATTGCCGCGTATGGGTCGTCCATTGTGCGGATCAGCCACCGTGCCTGCCAGTCCCCGCCGGAGGCGCGCCGCGCCGGTTCCCAGCCCATGTGCCAGGCGGCGATGGCGCGCTGGCCGGCGTCGCCCTGTAGTAGCATCCTGAGAATCGATGAGATCGACTTGTCGTCGTCGTCGAGCGGCGGCTTCCGATGCCCGTACCATTCGGCGAGGTGGCGCCGGGTCCAGTCGAGGGTCTGGTCGAGATGGCAGAGGTTGCAGGCGTTGGGGCGGCCGGTTTTCAACTGGGTCGTGACGTCGGGGGAATCGACCTGGTGGCTGCGGATGGCGCCAAGCAGGCCGTAGGTTGTGTGCGGCATATGGCAGTTGTAGCAACGGCTGCCGGCCGACGCGGCGTTGTGGCGGGTGTGCGCGGCCAGGTTTTCCCGGAATTTGTCATGGCACTGGAGGCACGCCTCGTTGGTATCCATGCGGGGCGCGAGCTGGTCATTGCGGTCGTGGTAGCCGTGCATCGAGTGGCAGGAGAGGCAGGACATTTTGCCTCGCTGAAAGCAGGGTGTGTCGAGCAGGCCGTTATACTCACGGCCGGTGACGCGGACCATGCCGTCCGGCCAGAACCGGTCGTTTAACCATTCGTCGCCGGGGTGGGGATGGCCGTGCTGAGAGAGAAACGCTTTGGCCTCCTCTCCCAGAGCTGGCTGTGTGCCGGCAAATGAGCTGGCGTGCACAACTGTCGTGTTGGCTTTTAGCGGGTTGCCCGGCAGAAACCGCGGGCCATTCTTGAGCCAGTCCCCATTGTTGGGGGTGTACTGGTAGGCGTGGCACTGGCCGCAGACTTGCGCCGACAACCGATGGTCGAATCCCCCACCGGGGTTGAGGATGCTGTGGGGCTTGCCGCCGCCCAAGTGCCCCCGGTACCGGTTGGCCGGATTCTGGTAATGCGCGATGTGTGTCCCGGCCGGGCCGTGGCAGGCTTCGCAGGCGATGCCCAATTCCGCGATCTCGGTGTTGACAGTGCGGGTGCGGGCATCGACGCCAGGGCGGCCGGCGACTGCGTGGCACTTGATGCAAACGTTGTTCCACTTGGCGTCAGGCGGGGCGAGGTTCGGATCGCGTAAGAAGGTGTCCGACACTGGTGCCCATTTTTGATCGGCAACCAGCCAGCCGTAGGGGAAGGGATGCTGCAGGTTGCCCTTGGCGTCGGCGACCCAATAAACCTGCAGATGATGCGAGCCGGTGGTCAGGGTCGCGCGCTGTTCGACCGGCTTGATGCCATCCGCGCCGACCGTGGTGATCCAGTATTCGTCACCCTTTTTCTCGAGCTGCAGCTCCGCTTGGCCAAGCGGAAGCTTGGTACCGTGCCACTTGGCCAGGACCGCTTCCGGCTTGGCCAACTGTGTCATCGTGCGATGGTAGCTTTGGTGCCAACTCCGATACTCGGAGGGATGGCAGGTGCGGCAGGTTTGTGACGAGATGTAATGGTTGCCTGGCGCGCTGATCGGCTTGAGAGTGGACTGCGCCGGTGCGGAGGAGAGCAGCCTGGCGCGCGAGGTGTCGTTGTGCGTGTCCGCGGTGTACTTGAAGATTCCCAGGGCGGCGGACAGCGCGAGGGGCAGCGCCACCAGTCCGGCGGCCTGCAGGCGGGTCGCCCGGCCAAGGAACGGTGCAACCGCGACCAGCAGCAATCCCGCCGGGACAACCAGTTCAAGCCCGGGCGAGTCGAGAGTTGTCAACACGCCGCTCATTAACGGTCAGTCGATCGCCGCCGGGATCGTGAGCCGGTAGTAGCCGCCGGGCAGCGGCCGGTGCTCGGCGGGAATCCCGTAGGTGATCGTGCGCTTGGATTCCCCGGCCGAGAACATCTGCACCTTGATCCAGTCGCCGCCTCCGAGGTCGGCGGTGCTCCACAGTACGTAAGCGCGACCGGCCTGCGCCTCGAACGAGACGGTCACGGTTTGTTCATGCAGCGTCATGGCTAGTGCCAGTACGCTGGTGTCGTCGTCGGGCCGGGTGCCGGCGAGGTATTCCTCAACGTTGGTGTGGCCGTCGCGATCCGGGTCCAGCCCGGCATCGGCCGGGTCGTTGGGGTTGAGGCCGTACTGGGCCTCCCAAAGGTTGGGCAGGCCGTCCTTGTCGGCGTCGCCGAGGATCAGATTGGCCCGGCCCGGCGTGGGGCTATTCGGGAAAAAGACGATCGACTTGGCACCGTCGGGGTAGCGTCCCTCGGAGGCACCGCGGGTCTGCTCGCCGAAAAGCACCGAGTCGATCTCCTTGTCTTTGGCGTCGGTCAGGACGCTCTCCTCGCCGCTGCCGCTCAGGCGGAAGCCAAGGTGGGTCGGCCCGTCGGCGGGGGCGTTGTCGGCGGCCAGACGCAGAAAGCCGCCGGGGCCGATGAACGAGAGCGGCGGCAGGACGGTCTTGTCCGGTTGGGACGGGTCGTCGCTCAGCTTCAACCCGGCGAGCGGGACCGGGAGGGTCGACTTGTTGAACAGCTCTAGCCAGTCGCTGCCGTTCTCCGGCCGGGCCATCCATTCGTTGATGACGATCAACTTGACGCTGCCGAGGCTTGGCGCGTCGTTGGCCAAGCCGGGGGTGGGGGTGGTGAGTGTCCATGGGCCCAGGCCATCCGGTTCGCGGCCGATGGAGAGGTCGGCGGCCTGCGGGCCGAAGCCAACGGCGTCCTGGATGACCAGCCCCTCATCGCTTGGCCACCACAGCGCGATGTTTTGACCGTCGGCATCGAGCGCGAAGCCGGTGTGCAGCCCGGGCGCCTCCTGTTGGTCATCGCACCAGACGACGAGGTGCCCCTTAGCCGGCAGGATGGTCTGTGCAGGGAAAAAGAACGACGGCTCGAGGGTGACCCCGTCGCCAAGGCCGGCGCCATCGAGGTCGATGTCGCGGTTGGTCGGATTGTGCAACTCGATCCAGTCGGGGTTGGTGCCGGCGTGCGGTACCGAGCCGCGGTTGGCGGCCATCAACTCGTTGAGGATGACGCCGTCAGGCAGGCTCTCGACGGTGGCGCTCAGGCTCATGCCGAAGGCGAGGTCCCGGTCGTTGGTCGAGTATTGGTGCACCTCTACCGCAATGATGTTTTCGCCTTGCTTCAGCGAATTGCCGGGGAGCGTGATGCGCCCGCTCAACTCCGCGTCGGTTACGGCACTCAACGCCCGCGTGGTGTAGCGGATACTGCCGCGCTCCTTCATGTTCACGCGGTGGATCTGCTTGCCGTTGAGGTAAAACACCGCGCCGTCATCGACGAGGTAGCGGATCTGCAGCTCACCGCCGCCGGGAGGCGGCTCGAAGGTGAACTTTTTACGGAAATAAAACGTGGTCGCCCCCATCTTGAGAGTGGTGGCCATCTTGTATTTTTGGCGTGAGGTGGCGCGGCCCAGGTACGACTTACCGCTTGGCCAAGCGGAGTCGTCGTACTCGGCCTTGCGCCAGGTCGTGCCGAGGTTTTTGCCGTCGGCGTTGTATTTCCATTCCGTGTCGGTGAGGGAAACGAGATCCTCCGACCGGGCGTGGCCGCCGTAGCGGAAGCCGGCCTCGGTGTTGGGCAGCGATTTGCGGCCGGCGGAGTCGATGTAGGTGGCCCGCCAAAAGTAGGTGCGCCCGAACTCGAGCAGTTCAAACGGCACCGGCATCTCGGTCAACTGTTCCGCCGTCCTCGCCTTGAAAACGGGATAGGTGAACGAGCCGTCGGCGGTGCGGATTTCCCAGATCGTCTCGGCGTGGGTGGTCGCCTTCTCGGTGCTCTTGAACGCCGACACCACCATTGACGCTGGGGCGTAGACGGAGCCGCCGCCGGTCATCTGCAGGGCCGATGGCTGGCTCGGGATTTTCACCTTGCCGCACTGCTTGTTGACGTTGGACTGGCGGCCGCGTGCAAACGAGGTGTAGCTGATCAGGCCCATGCGGCGGAGATTCTCCGGCGTGAGCAGCGTGTTGTTCAGGTAGTAAAGATGCTCCTTGTACTCGGTACGGAACGCCTTGAAAAACGCGTCCTTGATGGGGTGCGTGCCGTGGGTGGTGTTGGGGTTTCCGGCCTCGCCGATAAAGATGGACCGGCTGATGTAGTCGTTCCGCATGTCGTTGTCGAAGTCCCACGGTAACAGCGCCCAGCGGCCATCGGCTCGGCGCCAAATATAGAAGTTGTGGACCGTATCATCCCACGTGCCCATCCAGTTGCGCACCGCGATGTAGCTCATGAGCGACTCCATGTCCCAGTTTGCCTCGAACCATTGTTTGAGTCGGGTGCGGTTGCTCCGGTTCTTGGCGAGGCCATCGATCATTTCCTTCAGCTCGGTGTGCCCCTTCCAGTCCTGGTTCTTGGAGGAGTAAATCCACTCGTACCGCTTCAGCGCGGTCCAGCCGTCGTTGGTGCCTAGCTTGCTGCCGTCGCCCCGGCCGTACGGGCCGAGGTTTTGCAGGATCCCACTCGACTTGAAGATGTGGCCGTTGGGCTCGACCTCGGTGCCGGGGTTCCGGCGGGCCTGGTCCTCATGGTATCTTTCGAGCAAACGATCGTTGTGATCCTCCACCATCAGGCGCCGCATCTTGCGCTTGTTGATGGCGACATCGACCCACTCGGTGTGCGAGGTCGGCAGGCCAAGCTCGCGGTACAGCGTATGTCCAGCCACAGTAACGTTGTCCTTGTCCATGAACAGCAGGTCGCTCTGGCCGTCGAACTGGTTGTAGCGGGGCAGGCGCACCTTCCATGAGTTGCGGCCGGCGTTCCGGCGGAAGAAGCTGCCGTTCCAACGAGCGTACACGTCGCGCACCTCGCCGTTGTAAACGAGGATGCCGTGCACGGTGTCGTTCCACGGACCGCGCGGCCTGATGTTTTTTGCAGGGCGATAGCCGCTGCGCGGGTTGGCCGCCGCGTTTTTGGACAGTTGGCTGATACCTTTTCGAGATACCAGCAGCTCGAAGTATTTTCGTGTGTCGCTGAACTTTGGCATCACGAAGTAGGCGTGCCACTGGTATGGATCGCTCTTGCGCGGAGAAACCTGTTTCAGCCCTTGGCCAAGGTCGGCCAGAATGCGATAGCGCACCAGCGTCCGGTCCGGTTTCTTCGGCAGCGTGTGCGTCCAGGCGCCGTCCTTCAGTTTCATGTCCCGCTTGGCCAAGGTCTCCCCCTCCTTTTCGAGATTGTCGTAAAAATACTCAAGCGTGACGCCGGCAAGCGTCTCGTTGGTGGAGAACTTGGCCTCGATGGTGGCGGTGTCCACTTTGCTGATCAGGGTGTCCCCGGTGTGGTCGACTGCGCGGATGGAGGTGACGATGGGCGACGGCATGGAGCGCATGCGCGCGATGTGGTTCGGCCGACCGGGCGTGGCGTTTTTCTCGAGGGTCGAGGCGACCCAGTTGGCTGGATCGCTCCCCGGCAATGAGAAATTGATTCGTTCCAGCGACCTGCCGCGGTACTGGTACTGCATCGGGTCGATTCCGGTCCACTTCGGCCCTGCACCGATCGAGTCCGCGCCCATAGGCCAGGGGAATTGAGCCGAGTAACGAACGCTGTCCTCGGCGTTACCGCCGTCGTTTTCTACGTTTATGCGCTCGCCGTTGTTGCTGAGCACGCCCTCGTAAGGACCCAGAACCTTAATGCCGGTCAGGCGGTATTCCTTGATGGCAGCAAGACGCCCGGGGCTTTTTGCCACAACCAGGTATCCGCCGCTCTCGACCTTGGTTCCCGCTGGGAAGGCGTAGTCGATGCCGCCGCTGATCCGCCAGTTGTCCAGTGCGACCGTCTCGCGGCTAAAATTGTGCAACTCGATGAACTCATGCACATCCTCCGACAGGTCGAGCACTGGTTTGCCGCGCTTGTCAAATTCCGGCTCCTCGATCGGGTGGTACATGATCTCGGAGATCACGATGCGCGGCGGCGGCGGCGCGTTGGGGTCTACGCGGTAAAACCAGCCAAGTGGCAGGAAGGCTTTCTTGAACGGGTTCGTGCCGGTGATGCCGGCGTCCGGGTTCCAGGAGATTTTCACCTCGGGACTGGGCTTTTGGCCAAGTGCAAACGAGTAGCGACTGTTACTGATCCTTGTCACGCTCTGGGCCGGCTGACCGTTGATCCGGAGGTCGTTGGCATCCACGCCACTGACGTTCATGCTGAACTCCACCTCAATCGCGTCGAGCGACTTCACCGCGAGTCCTGCCGGTGGGTTGGTGCGCTTGACGTATGGCGGATTGTCGTCGGCGTGGGTGTAGCTCCAGCGGTTGCCCGTGGCGGTGGCGCGGAACCCGTTGGGGGTCTGCGCCTGGTCAACAATCCCGTGGCCGTTGGCCCAGTGGAGGCGCACCTTGCCCTGGGGCAGGCTGCCGAGTTGAAACAGCCAGGTCCGGCCGCCGCCCTCGACCGATTGGGCCGGCACGCCGTTCGCCAGCAGGTCGGCGGCGTCCAAGCCGGTGACTGGCTCCGTGAAGGTGACGAGGACGCGGCTCAGGTTCGAGGCTAGTCCGGCTGGTGGATCGACCGATTCCACCTTGGGCGGGACGCTCTCGACCGATACCGCGGAGAGGCGTGCGTCGAACAATGCGTCTGGGCTGGTGCGCCGCTGGTTGAGCACAATCACGGCAATCGTGTTTTCGCCCCCGACAAGAAACTCCCCTGGGCTCTTCAGCGCGTGGTTGCGGAAGCGCAACGGCTCCGACGCCGCCTTGGAGGCAGCCGAGCTGTACTTGGGTTTTGCGGTTTCGACATTGTGCCGCGCCACCTCGGTGCCGTTGATGTAGGCGACGAACCCGTCGTCCACCTTGGCCCGGAGGGTCATCGAGGTGACCGTCCCCGGGTTGGGGGCGTGGAATTTTCGCCGCAGAAAAAACGAGTTGTAGCGGCTTTTCATGTCCTCCAACTCGGTGCCGCCGGTGACTTTCTCGCCGAAGAACACCGGCGTCTGCGCGGTCTCCCAGTCGGAATCGTCATGGGCCGCCTTGGTCCAGGCCCAGTAGTCGGGGCGGCTGGGGGTCTTGCGGCCGCGCCACAGTTTCCAGTCCGAACCGTAATCAACCAGCGTCACCGCTTGCCCAAGCGGGGCGGCAAAAAACAGAGCCAGCAGCCATAGCACCGCGCGCACAAAAAGGCGCGAGGCGCATGGGTTCCGGTTTGTGGACGGCCTTGTCATGTGCCGGGAACGTACGCGATTCCGTGCGGTTTTCAATGCTTCAACTGTACGATTGCAATTCTGTCCGGGCGCGTCTAGCTTCTGTCAAAGCAGAAACGACGATGCGATTTGCTTCAACCATCGCCGCCACGCTGTTGTTGGGTGTGCTTGGCCTCGCGGATCACGCCAAGCGTTGGCCATTCACACCCGTTGCCCCGGGCGCCCCCCCCGCAGTGACGAACACCAACTGGGTCAGCAACCCGGTTGACGCGTTCATCCTCTCCCGGCTGGAGGCCAGCGGCATCGAGCCGGCACCCTTGGCCAAGCGTCGCACGCTGGTGCGCCGGCTGTACTTCGGCCTGCTCGGGGTGCCGCCGGAGCCGGAGGTCGCCGACGCCTTCGTCAACGACCGCAGCCCGCTTGCCTACGAACGGCTCGTCGACCGGCAGCTCAACGCTCCGCGCTACGGTGAACGGTGGGCACGCCACTGGCTCGCCCTGGCGCGGTACGCAGACACCGCGGGCTACGAGGGCGACCCCGACATGCCGCACGCTTGGCGCTACCGCGACTACGTCATCGACTCGCTCAACCGCGACAAGCCGTACGACCTGTTCATCCGCGAGCAGATCGCCGGCGACGAGTTCAACGAGATCATGGGCGCGGGCGAACTGCCGGGGATGGACGCCGAACGCACGGTCGCGCTTACGTTTCTGCGGCTTGCGCCGTTCACCGAGCCGCGCGGCGACCGTTCCCGGCACGAGCTGCTCAGCGAGATGACCTCGACGGTCAGTTCCGTGTTTCTCGGGCTTACGATGGGCTGCGCGCACTGCCACGACACCAAGCATGACGCCATCCCGATCGCGGACTTCTACCGCATGCAGGCGTTCTTCTCGACGGTGCAGCTCCCGCCGCCCGAGCGTGGCGACGGCTTCCAGATCGGCGGACCGTTGTCAGCGCGGTTTTATCGCGCCCATGAGGAAGCGTTGATCAACGACAAGCGTGCCCGACTGCAGCGTGAGGCCGGCGAGGCCAAGTCGAAACTGACCGAGTTGACGAGGCAACTGGAGCCGCGCATCGCCAGGCGCGATGCCGGGTTCGGCCTGCAGGTTTACGGCGGCGGCCTGGGCAACGACTATCTTTACGACACCGCGAACGTGACCGACGGCCAGCCGCATTACGCCGTCGCGTCGACCGATGGCAGGGTTTGGTCGTTTTTCACCGACGGGAAACCGGCCGGTTCGCTGGGCAGCAAGAGCGGCGCGAACAACGGCAAATGGTACGGCGATCTTCCCAAGCCGGAGTACGTCAGCCTCGGCGACTATACCGAGGGCACCGGCCAGCCCAAAAACGCCGGCCACAAGGGAGCGTTCGCGGAGGTAATGATTTACGGCCGTCCGCTGAACGGCAGCGAACTTGGCGCGCTGGACCGTTATGTGAAGGCCAAGTATTACGGCGAAGGGGCGGTGCCCGAGTTACCCACAGACGGGCTGCGGTTTTGGCTCGACGCCGCCGACCTGGACGCCAACGCTGAGACTCCTAACCCGGGCGACGGCGACCGCATCGGCGTCTGGGTGGACAAGGTCACGAAGACCGCGCTTGGCCAAGCGGAGGTCAGTCGGCAGCCCCGGCTCGCGCGGCTTGGCCAAGCGCCGGCATTGTATTTCGACAAAAGTTTTCTGCGGGGAGACCTCGCCCGTGGCGACCTGGCCGAGTTCCTCGACGACCAAGCCGGCACGGTCGTGGTTGTGTTTTCCGCCGACCACACCGGCGAGGGATACGGATTCGAGGTCGGCGGTGCCGGCGCGATGCTCGGGACGTTCATCAATCCGGCCGCGGCCAAGGGAACCAAACTGCGTGACCAAATCTACGACTACTCCAACGATTTGTTCACTAAGAACGAGCGGGATCTCTTTTATCGGCTGGAGAACCGGGAGCGCTTCGTCAAGCAGCACATCAAGCGGCTCAAGCCGGTTGCCATGTCGCTGCGGCATTCGTTCGGGCCTCCGTACGAGCCGGGTGTGCCGGTTACCACCGTCAAGCTGCGCGGCGAGTACGACAACCACGGCCCGGTGGTGAAGGCCGGGTTCCCGGGCATCATCGCCGGCCACTCGAATCCGGCTCCCATTCGGCTCGATCCGTTCAAGCGTTGGCCCACGCGCAGCCGTCGCATGGCATTGGCACAGTGGATCGCCAGCCGGGACAACCCGCTCACGGCGCGCGTGATGATGAACCGCTTGTGGTACCGGCACTTTGGCCGCGGCATCGTCCGGACGCCGAGCGACTTTGGGAAACTCAGCGGTGGCGCGACGCACCCGGAATTGCTCGACTGGCTGGCCTCGCGCTTCGTCGACAGCGGCTGGAGCCTGAAATCAATGCACCGCATGCTTGTCACCTCCAGCACCTATCGCCAGTCGTCGATGGAGAAAAACGAGGCGGCTGCAGCTATCGATCCGTTGAACCACCTGTGGTGGCGCTACGAGCGGCGGCGGCTCGACGCCGAGGCGATCCGCGACAGTGTGCTCGCGGTGAGTGGCCGGTTGAACCCGGAGCTGTATGGCCTGCCGATTTTCCCGCCGCTGCCGGGCGACATCGCCGAGACGGTGAAGTACTCCGAGAACAAGTGGGACACGCAGCTCGACCAAGCCGGCCGCAAGCGCAGTATTTACATCTACCAGCAGCGCACGCTGAACATGCCGTTCATGCAGGCGTTCGACTCGACGGTGTGCGCCGAGTCGCGGCCTCGCCGCCGCACCTCCGTCACGCCGCTGCAGGCGTTGTCGCTGTTCAACGGCGATTTCGTGAACGAGGAAGCCGCCGCCCTGGCAAGGCGCATCCAGCGCGAGGCCGGGGGGAGCGTGCAGGAAAAAGTGCGCCTGTCCTGTCGGCTGGTACTTGGCCGTCCGCCAACTTCAGAGGAGTCCCGGTATTTCGGCCGTCTGCTGGGACAGGCGGCCGACGCGGACGCTGCCCTCAACGGCTTATGCCGAGTCCTGCTTAACGCTAACGAGTTCGTTTACATCGACTAGCCGATTAGTCACAATAAATTGATATTGAGACCCGTTTGCATTATAAAATGATTTCTTGTCTCCCTTTAAAAGCAATCTATACTGCCCGCGTTGGCATTAATGTCATCAAAGAAGAAAAACGATTAGATTATGGCATTTGTAGTAACAGGAGCTTGCGTAGATTGTGTTTACACCAGTTGCGTGGATGTTTGCCCGGTAGAGGCATTTCATGAGGCACCTGATAAGTTATTGATCAATCCGGACACCTGCATTGACTGCGATGCCTGTGTGCCGGAGTGCCCGGTGGAGGCTATCTTCGCCGAGGACAATGTGCCGGAGGATCAGCAGGAGTGGATTGAACTCAAC